>JAUIMD010000020.1 GCA_030433225.1 Bacteroidia bacterium | reverse complement strand
TCCCGCTCAATACCACTCCAAGGAGGACTATGGCAAAAGTACGGCTCCCAGCATCAATCATTTTTACGAAAAACTTTTGCGCTTAAAAGAAGGCATGCATACCCAAACCGGCAAGCGTATGGCCGAAGAGCGCCATGCGTTTATGCTGCAATTTCTCGACCAGTTTTACAACGAGTGGAACCTGTAAACCGCGTTGCTGCAAGCCTTAATTGCTCCCGTTTTTTGTACCTTTGGTGGATACTTTTTAGCACCAACATCAAAAAACAAAGCAAATGATATTGACCACCGGAGAAACCATTCCCAACCAGCAAATTGTAGAAATTTTAGGCATTGCACGAGGAAGCACCGTAAGAGCGCGTAACGTAGGGCGCGACATTTTTGCCGGATTAAAAAACCTGGTGGGAGGTGAAATTTCAGAATACACGCAATTGCAGGCAGAATCGCGCGAACAAGCCATGCAACGCATGGAACAGGACGCCCAACGCCTGGGTGCGGATGCCATTATCAATGTTCGCTTACAAACTTCAGTAATTACGCAGGGGGCATCCGAAATTCTCGCGTACGGAACAGCCGTAAAACTGGCTTAACTATTTTAATACCTGAGTACCATGCTTATTCCCATACTTATTTGGACATTGCTGGGCGCAGCACTTATTTACGTTATTGCCAAACGCATTAACGACAAGAATAAGGAAGATTTTGAAAAACGCGACAATTAACGGGCAACACGGAAAGCCACAACAGCCAGCAAAACCCAGCCAACAATCATAAGCAAACCTCCAAGCGGGGTTACAGGGCCCAAAAACTTAAGGTTGGCCTGCCATGCGCTTTGCATGGATAACACGTAAATACTGCCCGAAAACAAAAACGTGCCCGCTATAAAACACCAGGCAGCCGCATATTCTATTTTTGTAGTGAACGTAAAAAAATACCCGATAACCAGCAACACAAGCGCATGGTACATTTGGTATTTTACCCCGGTTTCGAAGCTTGCCAGGGCATTTGTATCCAAAACTTTTTTAAGGGCATGGGCTCCAAAAGCCCCCAAAACAACCGACAATGCTCCGTATAGCGCACCAGCCAAAAGGGTAAATTGTTTCATCTTTTTGTTTTTTCCGAAGGGTAATACATTGTAAAAAAAAATGTTTTAAAAATAGGACTCCAGGTCTTCTACCTTTTCCAGGTAGTAACACTTGTCCGGATAGGAAACTCCCTCCACCTGTATGCCGTTTCCTGAAAAGTAAACAGCAGTGTCCTCCGCGGCCGATGTCCACTCATGCAGGTAATTCAAAACCTGATCGTTTCCAAATCCTTTAAAAAAGGTGGTTACCAAAGCCGATGGCTGCAGTTGTTGTATGGTATCCAGCAAACTCGTATCCGGCACATTGCTTCCCAGGTAAATCGTTCGCACCCCCTTACGCTTTAAATAATAACAGGCAAACAACAAACCCAGCTCATGGTTTTCGTGCTGGGGCAAAAACAACACCACCGGTTTATCCCCCGCTGGTGGCTCGGGCAAGGCATCAATGGCACCAAATATTTTTTGCCGAACCAGGTTCGAAATAAAATGTTCGTTAGTGGGCATTATCTCCTTACTCCCCCACAGCATGCCAATGTGATTTAAAAACGGAAAAAGTATGGTGTGTATCGTTTTCCAGGTACCCCATTGCTCAACACACGCAGCATACACCGAGTGAAATTCGGCTGCATCAAAACGATAAAGGCACACCGTGAGGCGGTCAAAATAAACATTGGTATTGTTTTGGCGCGCTAACTTTTTTATTTCCGCCGTAATGCCATCCTCGTTCAGGCGGGCTATTTTCGAAATTTTAAGGCCCGCTTTATTCAGGGTGGAAATGTTTAAAATCTTTCGCAACTGATCGTTTGAAAAATACCGGATGTTGGTGTCGGTGCGCAAGGGCTTAACAATTCCATAGCGTTTTTCCCAAATGCGCAGGGTGTGCGCTTTAATTCCGGTAAGCAATTCAATTTCTTTAATGGAGAAGCGATCCATGTTATTTGTTTAAGAATAATCTCTTTTAACTAAACAAAAAGAAACTGAAAAAGATTAACGGAACCCAAATTATTCCAGGTTTTGCACCCAATCCACCAAAATTTCGGGCCATTGCTCCAGGTGCTTTCTGCCTTTCGCCAGGCCGTAGCCATGCCCTCCTGACGGAAAAACATGCATTTCGGCGGGCACTTTATTTTCGAGCAATGCCTCGTAAAATTTTAAACTATTTTGAACCGGCACGGCTCTATCGTCGCCCGAATGCACCAAAAAGGTGGGGGGCGTTTGGGGCGTTACCTGCAGATAATTCGTAAACAGCTGCACCAACGAATCAGTAGGTTCCTTTCCCAGCAGGTTTTCTCTCGACCCCCTATGGGTAACCCCATTTTCCATGGAAATTACCGGGTAAACCAGCACCATAAAATCGGGGCGTGCCGAAAGCTGATCGGCCTCATCGGCGGGAGCATACACGTTCAGGTTAAAATGGGTGCCCAGGGTAGAGGCAAAATGTCCACCGGCAGAAAAACCCATAATGCCAATGTGCTGTGAATTCAGGTTCCATTCACCGGCATGAGCGCGTACCACACGCAAGGCCCGTTGTGCATCCTGCAACGGCGCAATGGATTTGTTTTGCTGCATATCGGCATCCGGCAAACGATACTTTAAAATAATGGCAGCAATGCCCTGTTTCTGAAACATTTTGGCCACATCAATGCCTTCCTTTTGGTAGCTAAGGTTACTGTAACCGCCTCCAGGGCAAACAATTACGGCTTTAACCGGCTCATCGGTAGGTTCTGGCAAATAAACCGTTATGGTTGGATTTGTGACATACCGGATGTGCAACGACCGGGACGTATCGCGCACCTCACTTTTGGAGGATGCTTTGGTATTTGGGACGCCATCAGTCCATAACGGCAAGGTAAGTTCCTGCGCATTCATTTGAATTCCTGCCACCAGCAGAAAACATAAACTAATCCAATGTTTCATTGTATTTTTTTTAGATGTTTAGACTTAGATAAAAAACAGCACCACGCCACCAAAGCTCACCAGGGTGCCCACAATATCGCGCCGGCTTATTTTTTGCTTAAAAATAAAATATGCCGGGAATAAAATCAGTACCGGCACAATGGACATTAACGTAGACGCAGCCCCGGCTACCGCATGCTGCACGGCAATTAACGAGAATGACACCCCAAGAAAAGGCCCAAAGAATGAGCCGACAGAAATGCCCTTCATGGCCTGTTTGTCGCTGAACGTACGTGCTACATTGCCCCACTTACCCAGGAGGGTTACCAGAACTAAAAATCCAACCAAACCGCTGATAATACGAATTTGGGTAGAAGCAAACGCATCGTAACTTCCCATGCCAAATTTACTCAGTATAAGCCCCCCGGCCTGCCCCAACGCTCCTAAAAAGGCATAAAAAAGTCCTTTTAAAGGATAATTCAATTTCATTTTGCGCTCTCCTTCCTGCCGGGTCCAAATGGTTAACGCTATGCCCCCCACCACCAGCAGCATCCCCAACATATGTTTAATGCCCATCACTTCGTCCAAAAGCATCCAGCCTAAAACGGCGGTTATAGGGGGCACCAGTGTCATTATTAACATGGCCACCCGCGAACTGATTATGGGGTAGGAAGCAAACAAAAACAAATCGCCCAAAACAAACCCAATAACGCCGGATACCGACAACCACACCCATGCGTGCGCCGTAGCATCCACCGGTAAAAAATGCCCGCGGGTAATGCGCGTTAACAAGGCCAAAAAAACAAAGGCAAACACCAGGCGAATGAGATTGACCGAATAGGTTCCCACCCTTTTGGTGGCCACCTCAAATGCGAGGGCAGTAATGGTCCAGAAAACGGCGGTAACCAGGGCTGCAATTTCACCGTAATAGGTTGCGAACATGGAGGTGTTTTTTGGTGAATTGCAAAAGTAGGGAATAGGAATGGTTTCTCAAACCGGAGGTAGTATACGGCCTTAAAAGAAATATTACCCCGGATTTACTACCTTGCGGGCACACTAAAACAAGCACATGAAACTGTTAAACAACTGCTTTCCGTACCACGAGTTGGAAGGTATAGAGCACCTAAAAACCAACGACAAAGAGCTGGTACAACGGAGCATAGAGGCGGCAAAAAAAGCGTATGCACCTTATTCAAAATTTAAGGTAGGAGCGGCGCTCCGATTGGAAAACACCATTATTGTTGAAGGAAGTAACCAGGAAAACCTGTCGTTTCCAGAGGGATTGTGTGCCGAACGGGTGGTTATACATGCCGCCGCACACCGGTTTGGGCAGGTGGCCGGAGACACCCTGGCCATTGCCGCCATGGTGAATAACCAACTTTATCCCACACCTGTTAGTCCGTGTGGTGGATGCAGGCAGGTAATGGCCGAATACATACAACGGCACCAAAAACCCTTGCGCCTTATTTTATGTGGAAGTGAAAAAGTACTGATCATTGAAAATGCCCTGTACCTGCTACCGCTATCATTCAACAGCCAGCTACCCGATTAGGGATTGTACTGTGAGCCCTGTAAGATAACCTGTGCATTCTCTTGCCTGAACAAAGCCGGTATTGTTGCGCCTTTGGCATGCTTCATGTATCCTTCAACGATTTTATAACCGATGTACCGCCCCAAGCGCGAGGGAGAAGAATTTCCAAAAACCGAGGTATAGGGTGCTTCCCGAATATACGTTCGTTTCAGCCCCATTTCGGTAGAAAATAATTGTTGCTGCTCCACCAGGTAAGTCCACACTGCTGCCTCATTGGCTTTAATCCAGGCGGCTTGCATTGGGGTATACCCTAACAATTCCTCCACCGAAACATCCGGAAATAAAACAGACAACAGGTAAAGCAAACGTCCTTCGTATACCATGTCGTCGAGCAGGCGCTCACGAGTTGCATCCATCAAAAATTCGGTACGGTTCCATCCGTCTAAAATATCCAGCGGAATGCGTTTTTTTACTTTATACGCCTGCAAATATTTGTAGGTTCCCAACTGGTCGTAAAAATAATGGCCGTTGCCCAGGTAATGCTCCAAACTAACTGCCACCAAGTTATCTCCTACCACAATGGCCTCGTTAAAAACGGTAATGGTCCAAAACACTTCCGGTGTTTCGTGGTTTGGAAACAGTGTTTTCAGTCGGGCAAGTGCCTGGGTGGCAGGCTGTTCAATATCGGCTGTGGATGCAAAGTGAAGACGCACCGTATCCAATACTTCCAAGTAAATAGGATTTTGTAAAAACTGGTAGAGATTATCAGGAAAAATACTATCCGGCACCTCGCCCAGCTTCAATACCCCCTCGGTATATAAACGAAAAAAGTAAGGGTATTTTTGCACAAGCTGCTGTGTATGTTCCACCAGGTGGCTGGAGTCACTAACGGCGAGCTCTTCAAAAAAGCGGTGGTACGTTGGGGTTATATCCGCTAAAGCCACCTCATTTTTCTTGCCGCCACAAGCACTCCACATAAAAATACTTGCAAAAAGCAGGGCAAACAGGTTATTTTTTCCTTGCATGGTCTTCTGTTTTATTTTCAAGCTACAAAAGTAAAATTATTGCTTAATTTTAAAATTTGTTGAAGCTTGACGAAAGTCATGCACCGGAAATTCGGTATTATTGATATTGCAAGATTAAATCTCATTTTATGGCAAGAACGATTGAGGCATTTTTGAATGAAGTAGCGCAAAAAAACCCCAACGAACCGGAGTTTTTACAGGCGGTGGAAGAAGTAGTTGAAACGGTTTGGGAGTACTACCTGGAACACCCGGAATACATGAAATCCAAAATATTGGAACGCATTGTGGAACCCGAGCGGGTGATTATGTTTCGTGTACCCTGGATGGATGACAGCGGACAGGTTCAAATTAACCGGGGCTACCGCGTTGAGTTTAACAGTGCGCTGGGCCCCTACAAAGGCGGCTTACGTTTTCACCCCAGCGTTACCCTGAGTGCCCTTAAGTTTCTGGGATTTGAGCAAACCTTTAAAAATGCGCTTACCACGCTCCCTATGGGGGGAGGAAAAGGTGGATCGGATTTTAATACCAAAGGAAAATCGGACAATGAAATTATGCGTTTTTGCCAGTCGTTTATGACGGAGCTGTACCGCCACATTGGCTCAAATACAGATGTACCCGCCGGTGACATTGGCGTTGGAGGAAGAGAAATAGGTTATTTGTTTGGACAATACAAGCGCATAAAAAACGAATTTACCGGCGTACTTACCGGCAAAGGTGTTGATTTTGGAGGAAGCCTGATTCGTCCTGAGGCAACCGGCTTTGGTGCCATTTATTTTGTGGAGGAAATGCTAAAAGCCCGGCAAGATTCCATTAAAGACAAAACAATAGCCATTTCGGGCTTTGGAAATGTGGCCTGGGGAGCAGTAAAAAAGGCCAGCGAACGCGGTGCCAGGGTGGTGACCCTTTCGGGACCGGATGGGTACATTTACGACCCTGCTGGCATTTCGGGCGACAAAATAGAATACCTGCTTAAACTGCGCGCCTCTAACATGGATGTAATTGAACCTTATGCGCAAAAGTATAATGCCGAATTTTATCCGGGTGCCAAACCCTGGCAACAAAAAGTGGATATTGCCATTCCATGTGCCATACAAAATGAAATGAATGAGCACGATGTGGCTCAATTGATTGAAAACGGCTGCACCCTTATTGCAGAGGCATCCAACATGGGGCTAACCGCCGAAGCGGCAGACCTTGCAGCCGAAAAAATAACCTTTGCACCGGGCAAAGCGGTTAATGCCGGCGGTGTGGCGGTATCGGGACTGGAGATGAGCCAGAACAGCATGCGCATGTATTGGCCGGCCAATGAAGTGGATCACCGACTCCACCAAATTATGGAAAACATCCACCATACCTGCCTGAAATATGGCAAGGGTAAAAACGGTAAAATAAACTACGTTAAGGGAGCCAACATTGGTGGCTTTGTAAAAGTAGCAGAAGCTATGCTGGCACAGGGACTGGTGTAAATAAATTTTATGCGTGGATTAGAATGTTCTGATCCACGTATTCCAGTATCTGTTGAACGGCATCCTTTGCATTGTCCGGGTAATCCATGTGCAGTGCTTCCCCATCATCCAACCATTGTTTTATTTCAGGTACATATTTTTTATGGAAAGCCGGCAATACCTTTACTCCCATCAGTTCCAAAGCACGGGCGTTGCACTGTTGTTCGTATTGTCCGTGCATGGGAATGGCCAGAAGCTTTTTTCCTAAAAAAAGGCACTCGGCCGGTGTTTCAAATCCTGCCCCACAAATTACGCCACGCGATTTTGCCATGCTCCGCACAAAATCCTGCCCGGAAACGGGATATACCCGTATACCATCTGTTACATAGGCTTTAGTGGCTTTTTTGGAGAAAACCTCCCACTCCACATCGGGGAAACAGCGAAAGATTGCCAACAAATATGCATCGCTGAAAGCAGGTAGGTAAACGGTGTAGTGCTTTCCTTCCGGCAGGTTTTTCAGTTTTCGTACTTGGGCACGAATAATGGGGGTAAACGTATTTTTTGTGTACGGGTTAAAATGGAAACCAAAGGCATGGTTACCGGTGGCATAGTGGTGTAAAATCCAGTTGCCTGCCCAATCCGTTTTTGCCGGGCGAGGGGCTTCAGGCTGAATAACCGCAACCTGGTGGCTAACCTGCACACAGGGAACATGTTGCCGCTTTGCCGCCAGAGATGAAACCGGCTCAAAATCGTTAATAAGCAGGTCGTAACCTGATAAGTCCAGCGCATTAACTTCATGTAGAAAGTTGACTAAGCTTACCTCTTGCAGCATTTTCAGGAAGTTAATTCCTCCTCGCTTACCAAAAATAAAGCTAAGCCCCTTCAAACGGTATTTTACCTCAAACGGCACTTCTAAATCAGCCTGTATCCCGCTTATCAAAACATCCACCCGGGCATACGTTTTAAAGATGGGAACCAGATCTATGGCACGGGCTACATGTCCGTTTCCGGTTCCCTGTATGGCATACAACAGTTTTAAGGGCTTACGAGGCGTTTGAGGCATGAATTTCGTCAATTAAAAGGTTGAAAATCTTTTTATTGTCCATGTCTACAATGTCCATTTCCAGCTCTTTGGCAGGAAGCATTTCCTGTTGCTTCGGGGTAGAGATATCGTGGTAATATACCGACCATGCATTGTTGTTAAATTCCAGTGCGGAGTAGTTTTCTACCCAGTCGCCGGAATTGAGGTACCATATTTTTTTACCCAGCGCCTCAATTTGCCGCATTTCAGGCTTATGAATGTGACCACACACAATGTAATCCACCCCACGCCTGGCCCCCTGTATAGCGGCACTTTGCTCAAATTCGCCTATGTATTTTCGCGATTTTTTAACCTTGTCTTTAATGCGTTTCGAAAATTGCACAGGCCCTTTGCCTACCCAATGGGTAAGCTTGTTTACAAAAGCATTTAACAAAATGAGGGTATCGTAGCTAATGGCTCCCAGTTTGGCCAGCCATCGTTTATTTTGAATAACAATATCAAAAATATCGCCATGGAAAAACCACACTTTTTTTTGGTTTAACTCCAGCGTAATGTGGTTTACAATTTGAAAATTCCCCAGTCTGAAACCATTGAATTTGCGCAGCATTTCGTCGTGATTTCCGGTAATGTAAAACACCTTACACCCCTTGGCCATCATATTGCACAGTTGCTTTAACACTTTCATGTGTGCAGCAGGAAAGTAGCTTTTTTTAAACTGCCAGATATCGAAAATATCGCCGTTAAGGATGAGGGTTTTGGGGTGAACAGACTTTAGGTAACTGAGCAGTGCCTCTGCTTTTGAGCCAAATGTCCCAAGGTGAACGTCCGAAATACATACCAGTTCCACCTGGCGGCTCACTGTTTTTGAATTCATTTGTTTTTATTGCAAGTAAAGACAAATGATGTTTCAAAAAAATGTCATAAACATTTAAAAACAACAGGGTTACAATGAAAATACGTTTACAGCTTAATCTTGCATCAGCAGCATTGCCTCGTCCCGAATTACCCCGGGTGGGGTAATTTTCCGAAACTCAAGGCTGGACAACCAACTGGAAATTTCATTGCGTTTTAGGGTATACAATATTTCCCGAAATTCTTCGATGTCACTGTCTTCAAATTCCACAATACATTGGTTTGAAAAACGGTCCAGCTCTTCATCTTCGTAGTATTTACTGGCATCTGCCAGCATTTCTTCGGCCGTTTTATCGCACACTTCGTGGGCACCACAACAGTTCGGGTCAATTTCTGCCGCCTCTTCCGGTACCGCATCCACCTGGTCTAACACTGCTTTTTTCCCCCTAATGCTAAAGAGGTAAACCACCAATAGAAGCGCTCCAATCAAACCAATGATCACCCACATTCTTTTTGTTTTTTAAGAATTTCTGTAATGAATTTCGTTTGTTTCCGTCCATTCAGGTACGGGGCTGCAAAATTAAATAATTTCATGATTTTCAACCAGAATAAACAATTTTTGAGATTTAACTCCGTTTTCATTAAGCTATTTTTGGATTTCAAAGGTCACTTTTAATTAATTTTTTACCTACACATGAACCCTGAATTAAATATCTTATCTATTTTCGCCAATATTTGGGTAACCCTAAGAAAAATGAGGATTTTAAAAGCAATGATATGGCTTGTTTTTGCCGGAATTTTCCCGGCATTGCAGGCACAAAAAGTTGACGTTTCTCTGGAATGGGATGGCATCGTCCCTGAGGTTTTTCAGAAAGACACACTGAATTTATTACATTTTAAAAATGCCGAATATGGTACCGTATACGGCGATTTTCCAACCTACGTATATGCGCAAAACCTGGGAGCTATTCCTCCCGGAAGTGTGGATTACCAGGTGTCCGTATCGGATGTAAAAACACAATCCTTCTCTTCTGAAGGAAAAGCCATTTTGGGATCGGAAAACGTTGCAGAGCATGTACAAGTGCAACACTTCCTATCGCAATCGCGTGGCGAAACCATACTGGAGGTGCACGTACTACCGGCTACCAAAAGCCAAAGTGGAAACCTGAACCTGGTTACTGACTTCAAAATAAACCTGCAAAGCATTAGCATGGCGCGTCAAAAATCCAGCGAAGTAATTGACCGTTTTGCCAAAACATCGGTATTAAGTTCCGGGAAATGGGTGAAAATTGCCGTCAAAGAATCGGGCTTGCATAAATTAACTTACTCCGAAATTGCCAGTATGGGACTGGACGCAGCCAATGTGCGTGTTTTTGGAAATGGCGGCAACATGCTCGACATTAAATTTACCAACCGGGTGCACGACGACCTGGTCGAAAATGCTGTTTACCTGGTTTCGTCAGACGGAAACTTTAAGGAAGGGGACTTTATTCTGTTTTATGCGCAGGGGCCACATACGTGGAAGTACGATTATTCTTCTACCACCGGTGTAAACCAGTATATACATACCCAGCACAATTTTGATGATAAGGCCTATTATTTTCTGACCTCCGAAGTCGGGGAAGGAAAAAGAGTGGTAATAAAGCCGGAAGAAACTGCGGCTGCCAGCCAAACCGTTTCCAGCTTTGATGATTACCGGTATGTGGAACCGGACGAGAAAAACCTCCTGAAATCAGGCTCCCAATGGTTTTCGAACGACATGTCGCCCAACCAATCTAAAACGTACACATTTGAATTTCCCAACCTGATACCGGGCGAGCCTGCCTGGGCAGAGGCCAACGTAGTATCCCGCACCATATCAGCACAGGGTACATTTCAATTGCTGTATAACAACAGTACGGTGGGCGAAGTTACCATGGGTACCAGCACCACCAACACTACCGGCCAGTTTGCGCGTATGGGAAATACCTTTGGTGAATTTACCCCTGAAGGAAGCCGGATTGACATTTCGACAAAGTTCCTAACCAGCGAATCGAATGGGACAGGGTGGCTGGATTACATTCGCCTGGTGGCGCGTAGAAAGCTGCAAATGACAGATAGTCAAATGGCCTTTCGCGACAGCAAATCACTGGGAGAAAACCAGGTTTCCACCTTTACCATTAGCGGGGCCAGCAATAACCTCAAGGTATTGGATGTAACCAATTGGGTGGCGCCACAAGAGGTGAGTGGCACGTTTTCAAATGGAAGCTATTCCTTTAAAGCATCCACCGAAAGCTTGAAAGAATACGTTGCCTTTTACCCGAACGGAAGCTTTTTAAAACCGGAGGTAATGGGAACTGTGGCGAATCAAAACCTGCACGGCACATTGCCGGTTGATTACATTATCTTCACCCCTCAGATTTTTAAAAATCAGGCAGAAAGGCTTGCCAACCTACACAGAGCTAAAGGCTTATCGGTAGTGGTGGTTGAACCGCAACAGGTGTACAACGAGTACTCCTCCGGCTCGCGTGACATTACTGCATTCCGTTGGTTTGCCAAAATGTTTTACGACCGCTACACCGGTTCCAACAACCTGAAATATGTGCTGTTTTTTGGTGATGCAACCTACGACCCACGTCCTTCGCAGCAAAACAGTGCCAGCAATCCTAATTTTTTAATGACCTATGAATCAGAAAATTCATTGCACCGGTCAGAAACCTATGCATCCGATGATTATTTTGGATTTTTAGACGATAATGAAGGGACTGCAGGTACCGCCGACAGGGTGGATATTGGCATAGGTCGTTTCCCGGTTAGCAGCGTGCAGCAAGCTACCCAGGTGGTAGATAAAATTGAATTTTACATGAACAACCGAAACCGGACCCCCTGGAAAAATTCGGTAATGTTTATTGGAGATGATGAGGATGGAAACATTCATGCCCGTGATGCCAATAACCTGGCAGACAGGGTAATGTCGAACAACCCGGAAATGGTGGTGAAAAAGATTTTAATTGATGCCTACCAGCAGGTTACCTTAAGCAGTGGCCCCAGTTATCCTGATGCCAATAAACTGATTGACAAAAACATTGAAGACGGGGTGTTGCTGTTAAATTATTCGGGGCATGGTGGAGAGGTTGGCCTTGCTGATGAAAAAATTATCACCATGCAAGGGGTTCAAAACTACTCCAACCTGAACAACCTGCCTTTGTGGGTAACGGCCACCTGTGAGTTTAGCCGATACGATTTAAAAGACCTGACTACCGCAGGCGAAGAGGTATTTTTGAACCCTAAGGGAGGTAGAATTGGCCTGTTTACTACTACACG
>JAUIMD010000564.1 GCA_030433225.1 Bacteroidia bacterium | reverse complement strand
TTGATATTACAATATAAACAAGCAACCAAGTTCCTCTCGTTTTTTTCTGTTTTTCTGTTTCAGACTCATATTTCTTAAAAATATTTTCATGATGCTAACGTTTTTAAGATTATAGATTTAAAGTCGTTGGCAATTGTGTGTATTGAAAAATTCCTACAGCACCTCCATTCTGCTGGCATCCAACCGGATAAAAATAAACAACAAAATGGTAAAGGCCCACAGCGACGATCCGCCATAACTAAAAAACGGCAACGGAATACCTATTACCGGCAAAATCCCAATGGCCATCCCAATGTTAATGGCAAAGTGAAAAAAGAAAATGCTGGCCACGCAATAGCCATAAATTCGACTAAACTTACTGCGCTGGCGTTCGGCCAGAAACAGTACCCGCAGCATTAGAAAAACAAACAGGGCAATGACAGAGAACGTACCCAGAAAGCCCCACTCTTCTCCAACCGTTGAAAAAATAAAGTCGGTGCTTTGCTCCGGTACAAAATCGAAGGTGGTCTGGGTTCCCTGCAAAAATCCTTTCCCGGTCATCCCCCCTGCACCTATGGCAATTTTGGATTGGGTTACATTGTATTCGGCTCCTAAAGGATCGCTTTTTAGCCCTAAAACAACCAGAATACGGGTTTGCTGGTGCGCCCCTAAAACATCGTTAAAAATGGTGGTGGTAGAGAAGGTATATGCAAACGATAAAATGACAAACATACTGATGCCTACATAGTGCAGCGACCTTTTAATGAGTGCCAACACGAGCAGGTAAACTCCCAGGGCACCAGCATAGGCCATTACGGAAGTGCTGAATGCAAAGCTGAACCAACCTGTGGTGTTGAGAAGCCACCACAGCCCCGTTTGTAATGCAAAACCCGCCCCTGCAAGGATAGCATTGCGGTAATCTTTTTGCAGCACCAGGTAAAGTACCGTGAGTACCAGCACACCAACATACACTGCCAGTTCAGAGTAAATGATGGCAAAAATAAAGTACAACGCAGCCAACAATCCGGCAATCAGGTAATTCCCCGACATCCCCTCGCGATACAGCACCAGGGAAAATATGACATATACCATGGCCGAACCGGTATCGTTTTGGGCAATAACCAATAAGGCGGGCAAAAGAAATACGCTGGCCGCCATCAATAAATCCTTCCAACGGGTAATGTTAAAACCGTGCCTGGAAAGCACTTTTGCAACTGCAAGGGAGGTGGCGAATTTGGCAAACTCGGCCGGCTGTATGCTAAACGAGCCAATGGTAATCCACGAACGCGCTCCTTTTATTTCAGTGGCAATGCCCAGCACCAGTATGAGCGATGCTATGGAAACACCGTAAAACACAAAGGCAAAGGCATCGAAAAATTTACTGTCGAGGAACAAAATAGCGGTTAGTAAAACCAGCGAAAAGCCAATCCAAATAAGCTGTTTAAAATATTCTTTCGAAAAATCGGCAAATGCAGTTTGCTCTTCGCTATAGGTGGTGGCATAAATATTTAGCCAGCCCATAGCCACCAGTGCCAGGTACACCAGTATCATGATCCAATCGAGCGAATTGATAACTTTATTCCTGTTCATGCACAATAAAGTTTGCGTTTAGCATCTTATCCTCATAAAATTTATGGCGGGGAGGAATGGCACCTGAAATGTATTTTTCCATCATCAATGTAGCCATAGGGGCAGCCCAGGTACTTCCATAACCCGCATTTTCAACTACCACACAAATCGCAATTTTTGGATTGTCGCGCGGTGCAAAAGCGATAAAAACCGAGTGGTCTTCACCAAACGGGTTTTGCACCGTACCGGTTTTACCACACATGGTAATGGTATCGTTCCTGTAAGAACGTGCTGTTCCAATTTCCCCTGTATACACTAAATCCATTCCTTTTATCACTTCTTCCATGGTTTCAGCAGTAATGCTGGTGGATATGCGCTCGAGGTATTGATCTTCCAACGATTGGTTTTCGATGGATTTTACCAGGTGTGGGCGAAAGTAATACCCCCTGTTTGCAATGGCTGCCGCTTCGTTTGCCATTTGCAGAGGCGTAACCAACAGCTCTCCCTGGCCAATCGCCAGCGACCGAACCGTGATGGCTTTCCACCCGGATTTGCCAAAATACCGGTCGAAATATTCTTTTTGGGGTACATTTCCTTTTATTTCGTAAGGCAAATCAATGCCCAAACGATCGCCAAAACCAAAGCTCACCACATGATCGTACCACCTCTGGTATCCCTCGCGAGTGGTGGTTCCCGGACCTTCAAGAATTTGCTTGAAT
>JAUIMD010000563.1 GCA_030433225.1 Bacteroidia bacterium | reverse complement strand
TTGAATTTCGGGGACTGATTAAAGGAAGGTACAAAGTACATGTGATTTCGGAGGATATCAATGGAACCAACCAGGATATGCCGGTGATGAAAGACACCACAATTTTGAACCATACTGATACCATTGACTTAGGAGATATATTTATTCACAACTTGTAGCCATGACTTTTTTCAAAGCATCCATTACCGTTTTAGCCACTCTTTTTACCGTTTTAGGGCACGCACAAAGTAGTAAAGAGGTAAAAAAGCATAACATTGCAACCAAACAGGTGGTTGAGGTGGAAGTAGAAAAAGGCACCAATGCCCGTACCGTTGAAGAATTTGAAGCCTTTGATATAGAGGGCAATGTAGTGGAACGCAAAGACTACGACAGCGAGGGCGTTTTAAAGGAATGGGTGAAATTTGCATACAATGCGGATAACGACCTGGTGAAAGAGACTTATTTAGATGTGAAAGGCAAGGTATTGGAAACAATAGTTTATACTTTTAAGGACGGTTTAAAACGAGAAAAACTATATTACGACAGTAAAAATCGCCTCGTAAAAAAGAAAGTGTATGAGTATACATTTAACTAACGCAGAGAAATTGCTCACCGGTTTCCATCCCATTTCGTTATCCGAAATGGATGGCGTAAAACTGATGCGACGTACCGATACTAAATTTGTGTGCGACGCACGTAAAGTGGATACCATTTTAAAAGATGCCGCTGAAAGTTACCGTGTGCTCGAAATTAACCACGACCGCGCCCACAAATACGAAACTACCTACTACGACACCGATCGCTATGCCATGTATGTACGCCATCACAATGGTTTGCTGAACCGGTACAAGGTACGCTCGCGTAAATACCTGGTGTCTGACATTGAGTTTTTAGAAGTAAAATTTAAAAACAATAAAGGCGAAACCGTAAAAACCAGGGTACGCCATGCCTTACAAAATCCACTCGCGGCACAAGAAAATGTTGCATTTTTAAACGATGAAACCCCCTACAATGCCGCCGAACTAAAACCCGTACTTACCAACTATTTTTCGCGCATAACACTGGTACACAACACAAACCCCGAACGGGTTACCATGGATCTAAACCTTTCCTTTCATAACATTGGTGGAGGAAATTTAAAAATGGTTCCCGGAATTTGTGTTATTGAGGTAAAGCGCGAACTGGGCAACCGGAGTTCTGAAATAATTGACATTTTAAAGCGTAACCAGGTGTATCCCATGGGGTTTAGCAAATACTGCATTGGCACTGCGCTGGTAAATAAACATGTAAAAGCAAATCGGTTTAAACCACGCTTTAACCGGCTTCGTCGGTTTGAAACCACCTTGCATCATTCATAATCATATTTTTAACCTGAATTAATACTATTAATCGTGGAATTTCTTGAATTGGATTTATTTGATCCGGACGAATTTTTTGAACTGATGGTTCGGTTTTCGCTCAACCTGTCAGTAATTGTGTTGTTAGTGCGTTACCTCTATTACTCAACAACCCAACGTAAAGATTATTTATTTACGTACGTACTCATTGCCACCGTTGTTTTTCTTTTATGCTTTTTGTTGGAAAACGTAAAACTCCAGCTTGGATTTGCCATGGGCCTATTCGCCATTTTTGGAATTATTCGTTACCGAACCCAGCAAATTCCTATTCGGGAAATGACCTATTTGTTTATGGTGATCGGGATTAGTGTAATCAATGCCTTAAGTGGACAAAAGGTAAGTTTTTCTGAAATTATTTTCACCAACATTGCCTTGTTGGCCATTACGTATGCATTGGAAAAAATTTCGTTTATCCGTCACGAATCCGTTAAAGGCATTTTGTACGAAAAAATTGAACTGATTACCCCCGACAGGTACGAAGACCTGAAGGCCGATTTGGAAAAACGTACCGGATTAAACATTAACCGCGTGGAAGTAGGCAAAATAGACTTTCTACGCGATGCGGCGCGCATCAACATTTATTACTACGAAGATCACAATGCCATAAACAGTGCAGATGATGATTCAAGGTCGTTTAGCTCGTCCGAACAATAACCGGATGAGAAAAGCACTCTTCCTTTTGCCTCTTTTTTGGTGTTTACTTCCGGTGGGAAGTACGCCGGTAAAGGGGCAGGAGGAAGATGCTCAATTGCGTTTGGCAGCTTCCTTATCATCCGATATTTCCAAAAATTTTTCCTGGTCAACTGAAGTGCAGCAGCGCCTGTACGATAACATGCGCCGCTTTGATGCCTTTTTGGTGGAACCGAGCCTGGGCTATAGTTTTGCCTCCCATTT
>JAUIMD010000562.1 GCA_030433225.1 Bacteroidia bacterium | reverse complement strand
TGCTCGAAATGATTTGCTACGGGCTTCCGGTGGTAATAAATAAATACCCCATTTATGTGGAAGAAATTGAACCCCTGGGGTTTGAACTGCCCGCCATCGAAAATTGCAATTTAACCGACGATTTGGTAGATTCGGCATACGAACTGTTTAACGACGGCAGCCGAAGAAACTGGATGGTGCATCACAACTTACAGGTGCTGTACCGCAAGCTTGACCATTCCATTATTGCAGATAAGCTGCAACCGCTTATTTCCAATATGTTTACAAAAATATTCTTAAACGTTTAAAACACTAAAAGCATTATAAATGGGAGATTTTTATCAAAACGGTCTGGTAACCACCCTGCATAACTTTCATAACATTACCCTTCCGCAATTGGAAGAGAAATTGCGAAAGTTTGCTAAAGCGCGGCCCATGGGGCTAATTATTCCTGCCCTGTATTCCGAACTTGAATCTCCTGCCTTAGCCAATATTGTAGATATTTTAAAAGACATTGATTACGTAGGGGAGATTGTAATTGGGTTAGACAGGGCCTCTGAAGAGCAATTTAAGTACGCCAAAGAATATTTTAAGCCTTTGAGCAAAGGGCTTGCCGAACCCCGTCATAAAATAGTGTGGAACGAAGGGCCACGCATGATGGAGCTGAAGCGTAAGCTGGAAAAGAAAAAAGTTAACCTGGGCGAACTGGGCAAAGGCCGAAACGTTTGGACCTGCTTTGGGTATATGATTTCATCCGGTAAATCGGAGGCCATTGCCCTGCACGATGCCGACATACTTACTTACAGTGCCGAAATGCTGGCACGTTTGTACTACCCGGTTGCCGACCCTACTTTCAACTATAAATTTTGTAAAGGGTATTATTTCAGGGCGAACGATGTGCAACTGAATGGTCGGGTTACTCGCTTGTTGGTTACACCGCTCCTCCGGACCTTGAAGAAATTTTTTGGGCCCCTTGAGTACCTCGAATTTCTGGACAGCTTCCGCTACATACTGGCCGGTGAGTTCAGCATGCGGGCGGATGTGTTAAAGACCGTCCGTATTCCATCCGACTGGGGGCTGGAAGTTGGTATCCTCTCGGAAGTACAACGCAACAACTCGTTCAGCCGTATTTGTCAGGTGGAAATCGGAGACGCCTACGACCATAAACATCAACCCGTTTCGGCCGAAAATCCCAATGCCGGACTGTCAAAAATGAGCAACGACATTGCACGTAATATTTACTCCAAACTGGCCACCAACGGTACTGTTTTCACAAAAGGAACCTTCCGTTCCATTAAGGCTACTTACCAGCGAATTGCGCTCGATTTTGTGGAGCAATTTAACGCCGATGCCGTGATTAACGGATTGTCCATTGACCGGGATAAGGAAGAGCGAATGGTGGATATGTTTGCCAAAAATATTTACAAAGCGGGCATCGAATACCTGGATTACCCCTATCAAATTCCATTTATGCCCTCGTGGAAAAGGGTACTGAGCGCCATGCCCGAAGTGCACGATGAGTTTGTGCAAATAGTGGAAGAAGACAATAAATAAGCAGGGAAAAACAGCTTTAGTGCCAGTTCGCGGCAGCACGTACAAGTAAACACAACAGCAAAGGATAGTATTTATGGAAAAACTTAGCAAAGAAGAAAGAATTAAAAAACGCCTTGAAATTGTGTATGGGGAACGGTTGCCGAAGGGGTTTGCCGATGAATTTCTCAAGGCCATTGAGCGTTACAAAAAACCGGGAGATGCGCTGGAACTCTGGAACGAAAAGGACGTTTTCCTGATTACCTACGGCGATAGCCTGTTAAAGGAAGAGGAGCGCCCCTTGCAAACCCTGAAGTCCTTTGCACAAAAGCACCTGAAAAATGCCATTTCCATTATCCATATTCTGCCTTTTTTCCCGTACAGCAGCGACGATGGGTTTTCTGTAATTGATTTTAACCAGGTGGATCCGGCACTGGGCGACTGGCATGACATCCAAAGCATAACCGGCGAATTTAATATGATGGCCGATTTGGTAGTGAACCATGTTTCTGCCAAAAGCGATTGGATGCAACAATTTTTAAACGGAGAAAAGCCCGGAGAAGACTACATATTTACCGTTGAGGATGATTTTGATACCTCTCAGGTAGTTCGCCCAAGAAGCTCTCCCCTGCTTACCCCTTTTGAAACCGCAAAAGGCACAAAAAAAGTATGGACTACCTTTAGTGCCGACCAAATTGACCTGAACTACAACAACCCTGCGCTATTGCAGCAGATGATTGAAATTCTGCTTTCTTACGTGCAAAAGGGA
>JAUIMD010000019.1 GCA_030433225.1 Bacteroidia bacterium | reverse complement strand
GGGCCTGCAGCTTTTGGAACGTGAAAAACAAGTAATTGGAAAAGATAAGAATCTGACCCCCGATTTTTCAGGATACGAGTACATTTTACAACGCCAGTTAAAACCCGAGGCCCGAAAGGATATTGTAAAAATTCTTGCAGAGGAAAGCATTGTTCCTACTGCCATGATCGACATTTCTGATGGCTTATCGTCTGAATTGATGCACATTGGCAGACAATCAAATGTGGGAACCCGCATTTATGAGGATAGAATTCCTATCGATTTTCAAACGGCTAAAATGGCCGAAGAGCTGAACATGAATTTATATACGGCAGCTTTAAACGGTGGGGAGGATTATGAATTGCTGTTTACCGTTCCGGTAACGGCACATGACCAACTTATTAAATACCAGAACATCAAAATTATTGGCTACATCACCAAACCGGGCGACGGCCACGCCATGATTACCAAAGATGGTGCTGAAATTGAATTACAGGCGCAGGGCTGGGTGAATTTTAAAAATGACGAACCAGATCCTTCATTGAATTAAAATATCCGATACAACATGTATAGGCTGCATCCTAACCGTTGCAGCCTATTTTTTTATCATTTAATATATTATTTATCCAGAGCCTGCTCTTCCAATACCGGTTCCCATCCTTCTAAAACATACGCCGGATTGCTATAATTCCGGATGATTTCTGCATCCTTTTCCATGGTTAACTGGCGGGATATCGGGTGGCGCTGGCTGGCATCTATCGGCATTCCATCCAACAAATTGGTACTGTTAAATTCCCAATAATGAATGTTGGAAGTGGCATTGCCTTTAACGCCCCAGCCTTCGGGACGGACACCTTGTAACTTACAATTGAGCAGCACCGCTTCACAATATGGATAGCCTCCCCGATTGTTATCTGTGGTACGTGCAATGACGGTTTCCTGTTCTCCCTGCATGCGAAAAATACAATCCACAAAAACATTTCCATGGTTGGCCTCTGTATTCCGAATCCACATATGCGGGCCATAAAATGAAATGAGCTCGCAGTTTTTAAAAAACGCCGGCCCGCGCCCCAGCACATTATCGCCAAATCCTGTCAGGCGCACATTTTCATAGTAAGCTGAACCGTTAGACTGTAACGCGTCTCCTGAACCCAAAATGGTAACGTTGTAAACGATGTTTTCTGACCCGTTTAACAGCAACCCTTCTGCCTGTGCAGGTTTCTCATTCACCGATTCCAGGGTCATATTTACCAGGTGGATGCCTTTGCAATTGTCGGCAGCAAAAGCGACACGTCGGCTGGGGAAAGTGCCAGGCTTTTCGTTGGTAGAAATGTTTACGGGATGCGGATTAAACACCTCGTTGTTGGGATAGCCCACCCAAACGCTGTCGCGACTTTCACCCAGAAAGGTTACGTTCCATTTATTTCGGAAGTAGACAATTTCCTCGTACCGGCCATTTTTGATAAAAATCGTTGTTCGCTCATTTTGGTAATCCGGCACAAAATCGACGGCTCCCTGAACGGTATTAAAATCGCCGGTTCCATCGGCTGCCACCACAAGTTGGTGCGCGTTTTTATTTGGCGCTTCTTTTTTGGTGGAAAAACGCCAGGCCTGTTCGCCATACAATCCGTTAAACTTTTGATGGGGAAGCCTAAAAACCGATGAATCTACCTCCACATAATAGGTTTTATTGTATTCCAACAAATTGTGGTGCGGATACAAAGTGGCCACCGAATTGTGGATAATAACGGGATAAAAGTGAAACCCATCAGTAAATCGTCCAATAATGGTCAGTTGGTAAGCATTTGAAGTGGGCAAAGCACCCCCCGATGGAGTACCCGGTTGGGTATTGGCATTGGTAAAATTAGTTGACACATAGGAGTAGGGAGAGGCAATATATGGTGCTTTCTCCCGGTTGGGTTCGGTAGGCCCGGGTGGAATACTCAAATCCAGAGAATCCACCAGCATATTTGTTTCGGCATCAAAAATCCTGATTTTACCCGATGTTCCCAAAGTCGGGGTTTCCGAGAAGGTCAGAACCAGGTGGGTATCCGGATTAACATTATCGGCCTTGTTGGCAGGAAATTTCTGGAAAGTATCTGTTTTGAAAGGTTGACAGGCAGTCCATAAAATTGCGTATCCAACCATGAAAAGCGTTCGTAAGGTTCTCATAAATAAAATATTGCGAGGTTACTTCATTCATTAAAACCGAAAATTACGAAATATATTTCACCCACAAATTCGAACCTATCGGAGTATTCGAGAAATTGCTCTTCTAAACTCATGAAAATGACAAGTAAAGACCGGGTTATTGCATTTTATTTATAGTGAGAATCCTACCTTTGCCCTCACAATTTAATGATATGCCTATTTCTCGTCACGCTTCCTATTTCATCCCGGTATTGACCGTTTCGCTGGCCATACTTACGGCCATGTCTCCCCTGGCCATTGACACCTACCTGTCTTCGATGCCGGTAATTGCCAGCTTTTTTGGGGTGCCTATTGGCATGGTAGAAATTACCCTTACGGTGTACTTTTTGGGCTTTGCGGCAGGTAATTTTTTAGGGGGTCCGCTTTCTGATGCCTTTGGCAGAAAAAAGCTGGCACTCACCGGTATTTTGTTGTATGGCGTTGCAGCGGCTGTAATTCCTTCTTCCACCCAAATACAACACGTATGGATGTTACGCGCCCTGCAGGCTTTTGGAGGCGGATTTGCCTCGGTAACCGCTATGGTGTTTGTGCGCGACTGGTTTGAAGGGAAACAGGTAGCCCGGCTGGCTACCATCATTTCCATGATTATGATGTTTGCCCCTTTGATGGCTCCCATTATTGGTACCGGATTGAGCGAATGGCTGGGCTGGAAAGCTATTTTTTATTTCCTTGCGGCTTACGCTGCCGTACTTTTTATCATTTTCGCCCTTGTCATTCCCGAATCGCGGGATAAAACACTGCTCACCTATGCGCTTACCGGAAAACAACTGATAGGAAAATACCAGGTATTTTTTCAATCGAAACCGGCAGTAATGCTCTTATTTGCCACCAGTTTTGCGCTATCGGGCATGTTTGTGTTTATTACCAGTTCATCGTTTATGTACCTGGAGTACTTTGGTATTTCCACCCATATATTTCCGGTATTGTTTGGCAGCAACATCCTCCTGAATGTGGTACTCTCATTAGTGAACAACAAACTGCTCAAAAAATTTGACCCGGCACAAATGTTGCGCATTGGCTTGTTTTTGCAGCTGGCGGCCGGTACGTTTCTGTTTATTTTTACGGTGGATGGAGAGGCCCATTTTCTGCCCGTGTTTTTATCCATTGTGGCCTATGTAGGGAGTTTAGGAATGGTGTTTGGAAACTCAACGGCCATCATTTTAAACCTGATGCCTCAAATTGCGGGTTCTGCCAATGCCATGATTGGGGTTACACGGTTCGTTATAAGCTTTGTAGTAGGCTCATTGCCTGCACTTTTTTATACCGGAAACCTGCAACCCATAGGTGCCGTTATGCTGGGATGTACGGCTATTGCCACCCTATTTTTCACCCTGTTTAAACGGCATTACCGGGCAACTTAAATGCAGGTATGCTTACGTGACTTAGGGCAACCGGTATTTTTCATTGATCTTGCCACATACTTTGCTAAAAAAAAAGAACCACCACTTAAATAGTGATGGTTCCTAACGTTTTTTACCCTTGTACTTAATGCGCCTGAACGGCGTGCTCTAACTGCCTTCTCCGTTTTCTGTAGCGGGGTTTACCGTACATTGAACATTCCATTTTTGAGAGAGAGTGTACTTTAAACATACGGAAAAGAAGGCATTTCCCCGTATACGCAGTTCCAATAAGATACATGGCCGGAACTGCGATTAACAGCCCTACCACGTTGGCCTCAAGGCCTTTTAAACCAATCATACCGAACCACACCAGAAAAGCGCCGATAATGGCACGAAAAATACGATCGGTATTCCCTACATTTCTTCTAACCCATATCATGTTTGTGCGATTTTAGTTTGACACAATTTACGGCAGGTTCGTCATGAAAACGAAATGCAAGCGGAAAGTTTCACATTTTTTATCATTGTTAAAAAACAATGGATTATTCCATCATTTTGCTACTAAAAAGTGCCAAATGCTGTCGGGGTGGCCGGATTCGAACCGACGGCCTCTTCGTCCCGAACGAAGCGCGCTACCGGGCTGCGCTACACCCCGAAATTGAGACGAACAAATGTACTTATTTTGCACATTCGATAAATTGATAGCTCCTTGTTATTTTAGGGTAAAATCGATTGTTTTAACATTATTCCCAATCAATTCCATGCTACGCTCGCCGGGAGATATTCCTCCTACCGTTAAGGTATAATTTCCCTTTACAAAAACGGATTCACCCTCATCATTTACCATTTTCAACTGCTCCGGTGTAATGGTAAATTTAACCGTAGTGTTTTCCCCTTTTTTAATGGATATATTTTTAAATCCAACTAAAGTGGATTGCGGTACGGTAAATTTCGCAGCGTTGCACGTCAGGTACAATTGCACTACCTCGTTTCCATCCAATTCTCCGGTATTTTCAACAGTAACTTCCACTTCTAACGGACTTCCTTTTTTTACTTTTTCGGTGGATAACTTTACGTCGTTATATTTGAAACTGGTGTAGGAAAGTCCGTATCCAAATGGATATAATGGCTTTTGGGTCATGTATTTATACGTGCGCCCTGCCATAGTGTAATCTTCGTAGGGTGGCAACTGATCTTCTGAAACCGGAAATGTAATGGGCAACCTGCCGGAAGGGTTCACATCGCCAAACAGCACGTCTGCAACAGCATTACCGCCCTGCTGCCCCGGGTACCACACCCATACAATGGCATCGGCAATGGAGTCCACCTCGGGCATGGCAATGGGGCTTCCTCCGGTCATCACCACAATCAGGGGTTTATTGTTTCCCTTACGCAGTTTCTTTAAAAAGTTCAACTGGCTCTCCGGCAGTTTCAATTCCAGGCGGTCTCCTTTGTGTTGAGATGCCAGGGCTTCCCCTTCTTCACCTTCCATAAGGCCAGAAATGCCCAGCACAGCAATGGCGGCATCGGCACGTTTGGCAGCACCGGTGGTCCAATCGATAGGATTTACATTATCCTGGTAAGGCAGCACGCCATAATTGTAATTAATGGTTGTTCCCGCACTCACTTTTCCAACAATTCCATCTAAAATAGTCACTGTATTTTGACTCAAACCGTAATAATTTCCCAGAAGCACTTCAGTGGAAGAGGCAAAGGGGCCGGTCACATACAGGTTGCGAATATCCTTTTTCAACGGGAGTGCCTTGTTTCGGTTTTTCAGAAGTACAATGGATTTTTGGGCCACTTCACGTGTAAGGGCTACATGGGCAGGACTTTCCACCACCTCTTCACCCAGGTCGGCCCAGGGGGTATGCTGTGGACCATCGAACACACCAAATTTTATGCGTGTTTGCAGCATACGCCGTAAAGCAACATCAATATCATTTTCGGTAATCAGTCCCTGTTCCAATGCTTTCCCCAACTCCTGATAGGTACTTCCACAATTTACATCGGTACCGGCTTTTAGCGCCATGGCGGCTGCTTCGGTGGCATTGGGCACTACTTTATGGTCGTGCCAAAAATCGCGAACTGCACCGCAATCAGACACCACATGCCCCGTAAACCCCCATTGGTTGCGCAAAATGTCCTTCAATAAAAAATCGCTTCCGCAGGCCGGGTCGCCATATACGCGGTTGTAAGCCCCCATCACCGATTCCACATTGGCCTCTTTAACCAGCGCTTCAAAGGCAGGCAAGTAGGTTTCGTATAAATCTTTTTTGGTGGGAACCGCATCAAATTCATGACGCAAGGCTTCCGGCCCGCTGTGCACCGCATAATGTTTGGCACAGGCTGCCGCTTTCAGGTAATTCGGGTCATCGCCTTGTAATCCCTTTACAAACGAAACGCCCATGCGCGCCGTCAGGTACGGATCTTCGCCGTACGTTTCCATACCACGTCCCCAACGTGGATCGCGAAAAATGTTGACATTGGGTGTCCAAAAGGATAGGCCGGCATATTGGCTGTAATTGCCCATGGCCTGCGCAATGTTGAACTTAGCCCGCGCCTCGTCAGAAATGGCGGTTGCTACCCGTAACGCCAGCGCATCATCAAAAGTGGCGGCTAACCCAATGGGCTGCGGAAATACCGTTGCCCGCCCGTTGCGTGCTACCCCATGCAGGCATTCGTTCCACCAGTCGTAGGGTAAAATCCCCAAGCGGTGAATGGCCGGCGTGGAGTTCATCAACTGCCCGATTTTCTCTTCCAGGGTCATGGAGTCTATGAGTGCTTCCACACGTTGGGTGCGCGAAAGAGAGGTGTCAAACCAAGGAAAATTTTGTGCAAACAGGTTAAGCGCTATAAAAAGCAGCAAAGCAGAAAGAAGACAACGACGTATCATTGGTTGTAATTTTGTAAAGCGTTATCCTCCAAAAATACTGTTTTATATGGTAAAAATCTGTGCTTGTGCGACCTTTGTCACATATTAAACATTTGGCCGTATGTATTTTTGCTGCACTAAAAATTACATTGCGATACAACCCGAAAAAAATGGAAAACATGATTCCGGAGGAAACAGCCACCTGTTATTATTTTAAAGGCTTTAACTGCTCGGTTTGCACGGTACTGGAGCCCAAAGTTGCAGAACTGATGCGGACCCGGTTTCCAAAAATAAACTATCGTTTGATTGAGCCGGATACCGCCCCTGAACTGGCTGCCCGGATGCACGTTTTTTCGGCACCGACCATATTGGTTTTGTTGGATGGAAAAGAAATACTCCGCAAGGGAAAAACCCTTTCCATCCCGGAGTTTGAAAACGAATTGCAGCGGTACTACGACCTATTTTTTTCCTAAGCCCAATACATTTTTGGTAGAAGGAATCACCACAAAGTTTTTCAGGTACAGGGGCTCGTAATAGGCCACATCTTCAACTTTTTTTGCGGCAAATGCCTGTTCGGCAAGCTCGGACAGATGTGTAGCCAGCGGAAGAATTCCATCCATAAACAGTGCATTGGGGTGTTTCAGAGTGTCCTTGCATTTAGCCGCACCATCGCCCATAAATACCACCTTGTGTTCGGCCAGAAACTCACCGAAGGAATCCTCATCAATAATTTCCGCTTTGATAGACCGAATGGATTCCAGACTGCTGTTAAACACCTCTGAATAAACCTCCATCCGGCGGGCATCAATCATGGGGCAAAAAAGAAGGGAAGCATCGTTTTTTTGAAGGATAGCCGTATGTGCCAGCAATTTTAACGTATCAATGGCAATGAGGGGAACCTGGTAACCAAAACACAGGCCTTTTGCCAGCGAGGCACCAATGCGTAAGCCGGTATATGAGCCGGGGCCGGCGCTTATGGCCACGGCATCGGGTGTCAGGTTTTGCTTTTCGGCATCACTGAGCACCTCATCCACAAACACTCCCAATAATTCAGAGTGGCTTCTGCCCTCTTCTTTTACACGAGAAATTACGGGTTTTCCATCTACCGCCAATGCCACAGAACATGCGTTGGTTGCGGTGTCTATAGTTAAAATTACTGCCATTTTTTAAGAGAAAATGAATAGGATAAATAGAGGCTGATATCGGCATTTACGTCCGAATCGGTAGTGGGCCGCCCATACCCCGGAATGGCATAGGGTGTTATGGCCGCTTCTTTTACCCTGAATTTATATTTTAGTCTGCCGGTCCATCCCACAAAAAAATTGCGAAACACCTCGGCTTTCACACCTACCGTTACCTCGCCCCAATAGGCGTGTAAGGCTTGCTGCGGCACAGAGGTAGTCACACTTCCAAAGGCATTTTCGTAGTACACATTGTCGGCCGACTGCACAAATTGTGAACGGGCCATACGCCATCCAACAAAAAAAAGGTCGCGATCGGTGGCATCGTTCAATGCCAACAGGTTATAGTCGAACCCAAGGCGGGCGTACGTACCGTTTATGCTGAGTGCATATGCCTCTTCGGTACGCCGGGCAAACATATACCCAAACTCAACCACCGGATAAAACTTTTCGTAAATTTCCATATCCACCTGCACCTCGTAGCCCCCACGCTCGGCAGGTTGCAAATACGAAAGCAGGTACCTGCTGGGATCCACTCCAATACGAATAAACGGGGTACGATCCATGTTTACCGTATCGGCGGCAGCTTTGTTTTGCTGGGCCAATAGCGAACCGGAAAGCAGCAGGCAACTAATAAAACAGAAGTATATTGGTTTTAAAAACATCCGTATCTACCGTAGGGTTAACAATTTGTACTGAATCGAGCTCAATGTTCGAAAAGCTACCGTTCGTAATGGTATAGGTGGGCACAAAGCCACAATTCACATCCACAAATCCCACTTCGGGCAGGGTGTGTATAATTTTTATTTCGTTAAGCACCGAGTCTTTCTCAAAAAAAAGTGACGTGATGGAATCGGTTAATTCGAGGGGCACCATGGCCAGTGTATCTGCTACCCTGGGGTACAGGGTATCCATACGGTCGCGTTGCAAAAAAACATACAATCGACTCATGTCGCGGGTTACCACCCGTTCCTGCGTAGCCGAATCAATGGTGACTGTATACGCCGAAAACAACATTCCGGTTTCAATATTTTGCCCGCAGGAGGTATCTTCAAGACAACTGCTGAGCAGCACCCCTGTAAAACACAGCAACAACAGCCCTTTCAGGGCACCTTTTATTCGGTTTTTCTGACGCATTGGCCGCAAATTTAATCAAATTCGTGTATTTGTGAATTACCCGATTAACTTTACCGTTTTCCCTTCAAATTCAATTACATCCCCTGGTTTTAACTTGGCCCTTACCCGCAGTTCAGGTGTGCCGTTGCGCAGTACTTCTCCTTCCTGAATCACAATTTTGGCATGTCCGCCGGTGCCTACCCATTTTACCAGTTTAAGCAGCTTATTCAGTTCGATGTACTCCTGTGTTACTTTAAATTCCATGGAATTAAAACGTTTATTTTTTTGTTGGATGGCAGCAAAAGTACCCTTAAAATCAATGCCAAGTGTTGGTGGAGGCGATTAAAGACCGTTAAAAAACAACATCGGCATCCAAAATTACATCCGATAATATGGCATCACTGATCATTATGCCGGAGCGGGTAAAGGTGTAGGTGCCGTTTTTACAGGCTACACGGTCCCGTTCCACCCATTTTTGCATGTTTTTTTGAAAAACCTGCAGAGGGGTTTCAGCAAATTTCTGTTGCATTTCTGCAATAGTGCAGCCCCATTGGGTGCGCATGCGGGTAATAATGTACTCGTTAAATTGCTCCACATCGCTCAGGTGCTCTTCTTCAAAAAAAGGCAGCCCTTTTTCAATGGCCTGCAGGTAGGCGTGCACCCCTTGCTTATTCCACCGCCGCGAAACACCGTTAAATGAGTGCGCCGAAGGCCCCAGCCCCAGGTACGTTTCACCGGTCCAGTAGGCCGTATTGTGGCGCGAATACCGCCCGGGTTTGGCAAAGTTGGAAATTTCGTAATGCTCAAAACCAGCCTTGCGGGTTTCATCCATCAGCAATTCAAACAACTTGTTGCTCACCTTTTCGGTTACCGGAGTTACCCGTTTTTGGTGCAGTTGCTGGTAAAGCGGGGTACCTTCTTCGTACATCAGGTGGTAGCACGACAAATGCTCCACACCTAAACTAAAGGCAATGTCCAGATTTTTTTTCCATTTGGTGGGCGTTTGTTTGGGCAGGCCGTAAATTAAATCGATGGTAACATTGTTGTAACCCGCCTTTTTAACTTTATGCACCACTTCTATTGCTTCGCTGGCAGTATGCCGCCGGTTCATAAATGTAAGGTCATCATCATCAAAACTCTGCACCCCCAGGCTCAGGCGGTTTACCGGCAGGGTTTTTAATTGCTGCAGGTAGGCATCGCTTAAATCGTCGGGGTTGGCCTCCATGGTTATTTCCGCCCAGGCATCCACCGTAAAATGGCTAAAAAGGGCATCAAAAATACGCTTAAGTTCCGTTACCCGCATAACCGAGGGGGTACCTCCTCCCAGGTAAATGGTTTGTATCGGCTCCCCTTTGAGGTACTCTACGCTGGCTGCTATTTCCTTACAAAGGGTGGATGTGAAATCAGTTTTGGTGTGCGTATCAATTACGGTATAAAAATCGCAATAACTGCAACGCGTTATGCAATACGGTATGTGGATGTAAATGCCGGCCATTTTTGCTGTTTTATGCTGCGAAAATAGACATTTCTTGTGCAATGGGTGGAATGCATTATTTTTGCGAAAACAAAAAACATGTACAACCGCGAAGAGGCGAAACAATTACGCGTTGATTTTTGGAACGGGTTTGGCTACTACAGCAAGCGCCTGCCCTACCTGCGCAGGCAAAACAAAAAATGGATACTGTACAACACCAAAATAAAACACCTGGAACTTAAATTTGAGACCGAGCGCCATACCGCACGGGTACTGATGGAAATTAACCACCGCAACGAAAACCACCGGCTGGAAGTTTTTGAACAAATACAGGCCTACAAAACCATTGTAGAAGAAGCCTTTGGCCAACCGCTTATTTGGGATTACCTGTACACCATGCCCACAGGCAAAGAGGTATGCCGCATTTATTTTGAACAGGGCGGATTTGATTTTCACAAACGGGAACAATGGCCTGAACTCTATAAATTTCTTTCCACCCATATGAAGAAGCTGGAGAAAGCCTTTCGGGAGATTCAGGAATTTATTCAACCGCCCGGAAACGATGATTTCTAAAATTGGTTGAAGGAGGAAAATAATTTACTTTTACCGGAAATACATCAACGCGTGAATCGCATCCTACTATTCTGTTTACTCTTTTTATCTGTTTTGCTATTTTCCTGCAAAACAACACGGTATGTGCCCGACGATAGTTACCTGCTGGATAAGGTAAACATCACCTCCACCGATGGAAGAGTAAAGCATAAAGATTTACGCCCCTACCTCAAGCAAAAATCCAACCTAAAAATTTTAGGTATTTTACGGTTCCACCTGGCCATTTACAACATGTCGGGGAAGGACGAAGAAAAGGGCATTAACAAATGGTTGCGTAAAATTGGTGAGGCGCCGGTAGTGTACGATGCCTATGAAAATCAGCGTTCAAAGGAAGAACTGAAAAAATACCTGCGCAACAAAGGATTTACCGATGCGGTGATAGACGATACCGTGCATTATTTCCCAAACCGGAAAAGGGCGGTGGTTCACTTAAACGTAAAGCCGGGAGTGCCGTACACCATACGCAACCATGCCTTAAAAATTCAAAACCGCGAAATTGACTACATGGTGCGGGCAGACAGCACCAAGAGCCTGATTAAAAGAGGAATGCTATTTGACCTGGATGTGCTGGACGAAGAACGTACCCGCATTATGCAGTTGCTTCGATCAAAAGGCTACTATAAGTTTAGCGTGAGCGACATTGTGTTTAATGTGGATACCACCATTGGACGAAAACAAGTGGACGACACCCTGGTTATAAAAAACCCGCTGGTGACCAATACCGGGGGTAGACTGGTGGAGCAGGAACACAAAAAATATGAAATAAAAGACATTTATTACATTACCGAATACGATCCCCGCAAAGCGCTGAACATGCAAAACAACTACCTGAAATCGATGGATACACTTCAGGTACGGGGCCGGTACTTTTTGTACGACGAAAAAATTAAGATTAAGCCGGAAATTCTGTTGAACAACACCGTGTTTGAGCCCTACCAATTGTACGATTACCGCAAGGTTTCGTTAACGCACACCCTCATGTTGCAAATGCCCATTATACAGTACGATAACATTCGTTTTTACGACACGTATCAGGATGGGAAAGATTACCTGGATTGCTACATACAATTAACGCAGGCCAAGTCGCAATCGTTCTCACTCGACCTGGAAGGCACAAACTCGAACGGAAACATTGGAGCAGCCGCAAAAGTCGGGTACCAGCACCGCAACCTGTTTCGGGGGGCCGAAATTTTCAACTCGCAATTGGTGGTTGGTTCCGAAACGCAAACCTCCATTGAAGACAACACCAATTTTAACTCGCTGCTGTTGGGAATTAACAATTCGCTGAGTTACCCCAAGTTTATTTTCCCGGGCCTCAGCGCAAGGTTGCAAAAAAAGCTGAAGGCATCTACCATGTTCCAGGCATCGTACAATTACCAGAAACGCCCCGATTATACCCGATACATTTCGCAGGTGGGCATGCGCTATAATTGGAAAGGCGAGAGCCGATGGTCGAAATCGTTAAGTGTATTTGACTTGAACTATGTGGGCATACC
>JAUIMD010000561.1 GCA_030433225.1 Bacteroidia bacterium | reverse complement strand
ACGTTGTTCTTGTAAGTCAATGAGTTGAGTTACCAGTTGGATGGCTGCCATAGCAAGGTAGTCGTACTTGTCTCCGGTGCCAAAACGTTTTTTATATCGTTCAATTTTATCATTGAGCTGCTTTGCTGCCCTTCTTATCTTACCTTCATCTGAACGAAGAATCGTTATCGGATAATACTTTCCGTCTATCTGAACCTTAATGGTAAATTGATCGTCCGGCATATCCCTGATTAATCGTTTAAAAATGCGATGCATTCATCGATCTCCCGCATCATCCGGTTAACGGTGTTTTTAAGCTCTCCCAAATCCGAAGAACCATCGGCTACCGAACCGGCAATTTTAAGCGAGTTATATTTTTCTTCGAGTTGCGCCATTTTACTTTCCAGCTCCCTTGTGCTGTTTTGTTCTTTTTGCAGCTCCTCGGTAAGCAGTGCATTGCGCTTTTCTAAATCAATCGCCCGGTTTTTTAACCGCACTACTTTTTCCTGAAAAGATTTTAAAAATAGCTCTTGCTCTGAAATCATTTCAGCCTCTACTTTTCGAAAAATATAACAGAGTTCAAATTTAAAAAATATTTGTTGTGAATCGATGTTTTGCCTGAGGTTCTCTTATTTTTGCCTAAAATAATTATTCAGACTCTTTTATGAAGGTATCGAAATTGTGGTGTATGGTCTTGAATATGTTGTTGTTATTGGGCGCATTTTTGGATCTTGGTGCCCAGGTTTCTGCAAAGGATTACAACTTTCACCCGCCCCTGGACATTCCCCTTACGTTAAACGGAAATTTTGGTGAAATCCGCCCCAATCACTTTCACGCCGGAATTGATTTGCGCACCAATGGCAAAAGTGGATTAAAAGTGTATGCCATTGAAGATGGGTATGTTTCGCGGGTGTACGTTAGCAGTACCGGCTATGGCAGAGCAGTGTACATCACACATCCCAACGGTTTAACCTCGGTATATGGGCACCTTTTACAATTTGAAGAAAAGATTGCTGAAAAGGCTTTGCAGAAGCACTACGAAAAAGAAAGTTTTTTTATGAATGCCTTTTTTGGGCCGGATGAATTGCCCGTGAAAAAAGGCGAAGTAATTGCGTTAAGCGGCAATGCCGGTTCCTCCGGTGGGGCACATTTGCATTTTGAATTACGCGATACGAAAACAGAAGAGGTGATGGATCCTCTTTTTTTTGGCTTTGACATAAAAGACACGAAACGGCCACAAATTACCCGAATCCGGATTTTTCCACTTACGTCCCACGATTTGGTGGATGGAAAAAATGAAGGCGCTTCGTACACCACAGTGTTTTATGGCGATGCATTTCACTTGTCTGGCAAGCCAAAAATAACTGCTTCGGGGCGTGTAGGCATTGGGGTGGAAGCCATTGATTACCTGGATGGCAGCTGGAGCAAATGCGGCATTTCCAAAATGCAGGTAAGCGTGGATGGAAAGGTCATTTATACGCACACGATGGACAGGTTTGCCTTTTCGGAAAGCCGTTACATTAACACCTTCATTGATTATGAGCTGTATAAAACCTACAGCCGCAAATACATGCGTGCTTACAAAGCACAGCCCAACAATGCCCTGTCGGTGTATAACCATTTGGTGGAGGATGGGATAATTTCCTTTGCTGATGCATCCACCAAAACCATAAAACTGGAAGTGTGGGACAGTCACCAGAACAAATCGGAATGTGAATTTGAAATAACCGGAAAACCACAGCAAGTGTCCGCAGAAACCAAACCTGCGGGGCAAACCCATTTTGCATGGGATTCCCCCAACCACTACACTGCGCAGGGAATTACGGTTGAAGTGCCCAGGGGTGCTTTGTATGATGACATTGATTTGGAACTACAGGTGCACGCTTCAGAAAAGTTCTGTTCGCCGGTGTATGAAGTGCATAATGCCACCACTGCCCTGCATCGCCCCATAACGCTGCGCATTGAAGGCAAGCACCTGGATGCAGACCCGGACCGCTACTACATTGCCAATGTGTATAAAGATCGCTTGTTGGGAGGGCAGCTAACCAAACGGGAAGGAAGCAGTTATTCCATTACCACTAAAACCTTTGGCAGTTTTGCCCTGGCGCTGGATACCGTTCCACCTCAAATTTCACCCATTGGGGTGGCAGAAGGCAGAAAGATTTTTGGCGCCAAAAGCATTGGGTTTAAAATGGATGATAGCGAATCAGGAGTGCACACCTACCGTGGAGAAATTGACGGCAAGTGGGTGCTGTTTGAGCAATACCGGAACAACTCCAATCCGACCTATTATTTTGATGCCGCCCGAC
>JAUIMD010000560.1 GCA_030433225.1 Bacteroidia bacterium | reverse complement strand
CCAAAAGGGCAAGCAACATTGCCTTTTGCCTACTTTTCATAACCAATTGCGTTAAATGTGAACGTACGCTCCCCTGTCCACTGTTTTTACAAGTGATACACCGGGAGCATCTTCCGGCACCGGATTGTTGTTTATAATTTTTTACCTGATGCGGTTGTTACCTCATAACCCGCCTCCCGGGCTTCGGCTTTTTGCAGCCATTCGGGTACGATCTCCTGTAAAAATTTGTCTTTCTCTGCTTCCAGCGCTTCCCGGTCTAACCCAATAAATTCCTGGGCTTTGGCTTTTGTAGCAATATCAGGATACGGAACTTGCTCATTGTAACCGAGTTCAGCAAATAAGCGAGCCAGTTTCAAACGACCTTCCTGCGCAATGTCAATGCCGGTAGAAATTACCCGGCCTGTTTCAACAGGCGAATGAAAAGATCCCCCATGGCTGGCTGCGGCATAATCCCAACGCCATTGGGCATGACGGATATCCATTAATATGGGTTGCATTTGTTTTTCGCTGGCGCCAAGTTCCCATGCTTTTTGCGCTTCCACATGCGCATGTACCAGCAATTCCTCCAAACGGTCGCGGTTTTCAATAATCCGATCCTGACGCTCATACACATCGGCCAGCAAATCGCCGGTTTCCTGGCGGTGGCATACCTGGCACGAATTGGCCACATTGTTCAACGGGCTTTGTATTTGATGGTTGGTATATTTTACGCCTCCTTCACTTTTATACGGCATGTGACAATCGGCGCAGGAAACTCCTCGTTTGGCATGTACTCCCGTAAGGTAAACTTCGTAGCCGGGATGTTGCGCTTTTAACATAGGGGCTTTGCTTAACTTGTGTGTCCAGTCTTTAAACTCCATATTGTCGTAATAGGTTTCCATGGCCTCTACCGACATGCCATTGTCCCACGGAAAGGTAAGGTAAGGCGAGCCGGGAACCGTTTCCTTATTAAAATAATATTCTACATGGCACTGGGCGCAAACCAGCGAACGCATTTCCTGGTGCGATGCCTTGTTGATGTCTTTACCCTGACGTTGAAAAGCTTCGATAAGCGCCGGCCTGGATATACGCAGGTTCATCGTTTTAGCATCATGACAATCAGCGCATCCAATGGGGTTTACCACCTCATGTCCACGTTGCTCCCAGGTGCCGCTGTAAAAATTAGCCACTCCCTGTTTAAAATCTCCACCTGCCTCATCTATCATCTGTTGCATCACCCTGGGTACATCCGGACTTTTACAGGCCCAACATGTATTGGGCATCGGACTTTTTGCCCCACCCACCGGTGCACCGGTACGTAAGGTGTTGCGGATATCTTCCACGGCATAGTAATGCCCCCTGCCCTGATTATAATCCTTCGAGAACCCATAGCCGGCCCATAATACCACCAGTCGTGGATCTTCTTCCAACATATCAATCATGGCATTACCGTTGTACTTACTTCTGAAATCAGACTCTTCTGTTTTCATATACGATTGGTATTCAAGCGGAAAGTTGGCACCCCAAATCTCATTTCTGGGTTCAAACTGCGAATGCTCAACCGTGGGTGTATACGCAAAAACAGCTTCTGCCCTGCGTTCCATAATGGTAGAAGCAAATAGGCCTAATACAAAAACTACGAGTAACGTACCTAAAAACAATAACCATCCGTAGATGGGTTTTTTCTTAATGGTGTCGTTTAAAGGGCTCATAATAACTTATTTATTTAATGATTTATTTATTTACGAAGAAGGTTTTTCATCCAATCAGGAACGGGAGATTCCGGCACAGGAACACGTGCATTGGGCACACTCGACAGGCTGTTTACCCTTCCATGAGGAGTTTCTCTATGGCATTCCCAACACTGCCGTTCTTCCCTAAACGTATGAAATTCGTCCGTTTTACGAAGTGTTTTGGAATCGGTCAGGAGGTGATTATGGCACCGGATACAGTTGTTTTGTACCACATTTTGTCCTGCTTCGTGAATTTTTATCACCTGTGGCTCTAACCTCAGGGTAAACATGGTTGCATGCCGGGCCCCGTCTTTTGCTTTAAAAAAATACTTGTTAAAAACATTGTTGTGTGGAACATGGCAATCGTTACAGTTGGCCCATTCGCGGTGTGAGCTGTGCTGCCAGGTTGCATATTGCGGTGCCATAATGTGGCAGTTTACACAGGTTTTAGGATCGTCGGATAGATAGGAATGCGCTTTTGACAGGTAAAAGATGAAAAAGGTTAACCCGGCAAAAATTCCCATTAAAACAATAAGGCCGATATTAATCGAACGACTATGGGTATTAATTGTATTCCATTTATC
>JAUIMD010000559.1 GCA_030433225.1 Bacteroidia bacterium | reverse complement strand
TAAACCGCATGCAAACATTAAACATAGCTTTTGCATAATGTCCATACAATGCGGCTTGTGCGCTTTGGTCACCATCAATCGACCTTGTTATAAGATCTTTATGTATCGTAAGTACTGCGTCCACTTATCAGGAATCTTTCATGGGTATAGACAACAACGTTTGAGCGAGGTTGCAATTTAGGTAGTTTTTTTTCTACATTTATTTCATTTTGTTTAAAACACACGCCTAAAACTCCCATTTTGTGACAGTTACAAATTTCACCTATAGGTTTATTTTATACTTACGCGCATAAAAAAACCCGCCAACAGACGGGTTTCCCTACGGTTTTATGTTGTATTATGGAATTCGTTCGTAAGCCTCCTTCACATTTATTTCACCTTCGTCCTGGTAAAACGCAATGCTAATGTGGTTTTGATCCACAATTTCAATTTGCCCTGCCACAAATTCTTTGGTGAGCTTTTCATCCATCAATTGCAACTTAATTACTTTTCCTTCTTCGTGCAGTTGGTATTTGATGCGTCCGTAATCCTCAATGTCCTCAAAAATGTTCATGTTTCCAACAAAAAGGTTGTAGTATCCTTCGGGGGTAAACTCCAGTATGCGACTGTTATCGCCAACGGGCTGCCATTTTCCAACCAGTTGCTCCTTTACATCAGGTGCATTACAGGAAGCCAACAGCAAGGCCAGCGCGCTTAAGGCATAAAAAATATTTTTCATGTGGATGGATCTAAAAATAAGGGATTAAATATGCATATTCTCAGGTTATTTCACAAATCTTCTTCCCAGCAAAACCAAAAAATCACGGGTGGAATCCTGCTCATCGTCCCACTCAAATTCGCGCAACAGAAACGCACGGGCCTCTTCAAAATCCGGCATGGAATTGAGTCGCGCCAAGGTTTCGTTAAACAACGATACATTGTTGTTGAAAAGTTCCCGCTGAAAACGAAACCGGTCGTTAATGGGAATCGCCCGTTTTAAATCGTTAATGGCCGATGATTCAATACGTTTGCCCAGTGTTGGCGATCCGGAGTTACCAATTACATCATTCATTACTTTTTTGTGGGATGCAAGCGTATCGGCCAGTACCGATTTGGCAGGTGCCGCTTCTACTGGTTTCGGGTTTACTTCTTCTTTTTCGGTAGTAGGCGTTTCGGCGTTCTTTACTGCAGCGTTGGTTTCCCGTTCATTCACCGGTTCAGGCGCATCCTGGATGACTGTAGAGTTAACAGGCAAGGGTTGTTCGTCTGCTTGCTCCTCCTCTGGCATTTCTTCCTTCTGCACCTCAGGTATCGCATCATTTATAAGCGTTTCTGACGTCTCCTCTTGTGTTGTCTCCTCAAAAACGGGTACAACTTCTTCCACCGGTACATCCACTTCCACCAAAGGTTCAACGCCTGGTTCTGCGGGTAATCCTCGCTCCGGGGCCGGTTCTGTTTGCACAAGGGGCGGTGCCAATCCTTCTGTTTTCAATTCCTCCAGCAACCTTTTCAATTGGTCGGTTTTCGAAATTGCCAATTCAATAATGGGCCCCGGTATTTCCTGGTAAGCGGTTAAACCATCCAACAACAGCCGCACCTCCGCAATCTCCTTTTTTAAATTTTCTAACTTTTGCGATGGCATAAATAGGTATTTTTCGATTCTGATTCCCTTTAAAAAAGAGAACACGATAAAAGTAAAATTATTTTTCCTGACCGGCCATAATCGTAATAATTATTATAAATTTAACGTAAAACCTTTTGTTCATGAGCTTATATCTGGAGTGGGGAAATGCAGGGGCAGCGCGCCGGGGAAGCATTGAAGTCATTACAGGATCCATGTTTTCGGGTAAAACCGAGGAGTTGATTCGTCGGCTAAAACGCACCCGTTTTGCTAACCAGCAACTTCAGGTTTTTAAACCCAAAGTGGATAAACGCTACTCTGCCACCGATGTGGTTTCGCACGATGCCAACATGTTTACTTCCATCCCGGTGGAACATTCGGTGGATATTTTACCCCTTGTGCAGCGTACCGATGTGGTGGCAATCGATGAGGCTCAGTTTTTTGACGATGCGTTGCCCTATGTTTGCAACACATTGGCCAATAAAGGCATACGCGTAATTGTTGCCGGGCTGGATCTCGATTTTAAAGGGCGTCCGTTTGGGCCCGTTCCTGCACTTATGGCCCTGGCAGATGATGTGTTAAAGGTGCATGCCATTTGCCTGGAATGTGGCAGGCCGGCCCAATTTTCATACCGCCTTAACGCTGATCAATCCACCGTTTTACTGGGGGAAAGTAGCGAATACCAACCCTTATGCCGATATTGCT
>JAUIMD010000558.1 GCA_030433225.1 Bacteroidia bacterium | reverse complement strand
AAGGCACCGTTTCGTGGATTAATGTGTATGGCATACACGACATGGAATTTATGAACCGCCTTTCGGACATGTTCGACCTTTCGCCTATGGTGCTTGAGGATGTGCTGAATACCGACCTGATGCCCAAATTTGTGGAGGGCGACTCCAACTATGCCCTGATTCTTAAAATGCTGGATTACGATGAGGAAAAGGACAGCATTAAGGCCGAACAAATTACGATCGTATCCGGTGGCAATTATGTGCTAACCATTCAAGAGCGGCATGGCGATGTGTTTACCTCCCTGCGCGACCGCATTCGCAACAGCAAAGGGCGCATCCGCAAAAAAAACAACGATTACCTTATGTTTGCTGTGTTGGATATACTGGTGGACAACTACCTAATTTTAGTGGAAAAGATAGGGCGTAAAATTGAGGAACTGGAATCCCTCATTTTTAAAAGTTCGGGCGAGCACATTGCCGAAAAAATCTACCGCTTTAAAACCGAACTCACCTTTTTGCGGAAGAACATACGGCCATTGCGCGAAATCCTGATCACCCTAAAAAAGGATGAACGCATTAAAAAGGAAAACACCGTGTACATCAACAGTTTATCTGATTTGGTTAGTCAGGTGAACGAATCCATAGAACTGTACCACGGCCTGGTTGCCGACCAAATGAGCACCTACAATACCCTAATGGGTAACCGCATGAATCAGATAATGAAGATTTTAACCATGTTTTCGGCCGTTTTTATTCCCCTTACGTTTATGGCCGGAATTTATGGCATGAACTTCGACTACATTCCCGAGTTGCGGTTCCACTACAGTTACCTTGTATTTTGGATCATCACCTTTGTTACCGTGGGCTCATTTATCTACTATTTTAAAAAGAAGGACTGGCTCTAAAATTGTAAGTTTGCACCATGAAACGATTGATGGGATATTTTTGGCAGGGGCTGCTGTACATTGCGCCACTGGGCGTAACAATCTACATTGTGTACATGATTTTCGAGTTTGTGGATGGCTTGCTGAAAGACCTGCTGCAGGAGTTTGGCCTGCGCATACCGGGGCTGGGCTTTCTCATTATTATTTTGTTTCTGGTGTTTGTGGGCATGGTGGGGCAAAGCATTATTGCACGCCCTTTTATTCACCTTTTTTCGCGGGTTATTAACCGCATTCCGTTGCTAAAATTTACCTACTCGGCTTTTAAAGATCTTTTTACGGCTTTTGTTGGAAAGGAACGCAAATTCAATAAACCGGTGTTGGTGTTGGTAAATCCGGTTTCCAACCTCGAAAAACTGGGTTTTTTAACCGAAAAAGACCTTTCGCGGCTGAATGAAAAAGACAAGGTTGCCGTTTATTTTCCGCATTCGTACAACTTTTCCGGCGAACTGTTCATTGTGCCTGCCGATCAGGTACGTGCAGTTGACATGAACCCTACCGATGTGATGAAGTTTATTGTATCGGGTGGTGTATCCGGTTGGGAAGAGACCCCGCAATAAAGGCTCTTTTTTTTCTTCAAAACATCGTTAACAGGGGGCTGGTCAACAAAGTATCCCATCACGGGTGTATTCCGTTCTACAACAACTTCCAATAATTTCATGCACTGCTGCGAGGCCGGCGCTGTTTCCCCTTTGGCTACTTCTTTTCTTTTTACCCCCGGCGTAAAACATGGGGCAAATCATTCAAGTGTTAGGGGCTAACGTGCAAAATGGTATACCGCCTATTGTTTTGGTATTGGCCTAATGTTCAGACTATGAGGTGTGTAAATGGATTTCTTTGGGAGGAACCAGGTTTAATCGCCAGGGAGCAATTCCCGAACGCACCTGCATATTTCGTACCTTGAAGTTTGCTAACATGTAAACATACTGCCTTTGTGGGGAAGAACACCCTTGTTGAACGTCCTCATTTGGAGCAGGTTAATTATCTAATACAAAAACATCCATTATGAAGAAAAAAGTTTTACTCCTATTGGCCCTTTGTGCGGCCATGGCACATGCCCAAATTGATGCCGGCCTGGTAGCGCATTACATGTTTAACGACGATTATTCCGACGCCAGCGGAAACGGGCACAACGGTTCGGTAATTGGCACTCCTGAGTTTGTAGAAGGCATTTCCGGCAAAGCTTTGCTGTTCCACGGGTTGGATGCCGCAGAGCCGGAAGCAGTGAATACCAAAATTCAGTTTGAACCGGAAGGCAGTTTTTCCATCTCCCTGTTTTTTAAACTGAACAAATGGGAGTTGGACAGTAAGTTTGGAAATGTACTGATTGCCGACCGGGGCGAAGGGAGCGAGGGCTTTCAGGTTCGGCAATATGCCAACGCCGCC
>JAUIMD010000557.1 GCA_030433225.1 Bacteroidia bacterium | reverse complement strand
CCGTTCACCTGGGGCATTTGAATGTCCAGAAACATTACATCCACCTTAGTATGGCGAAGCAGTTCCATGGCTTTCATGGCATTATCACATTCTGCCACCACTTCAATATTTTCCATCCGGGTGAGGTAGCCTTTTATGAGGCTTCGGGCCAAAGGTTCATCATCCACCAATATACAACGTGTTTTCATGGGCAGTACCTCCTGTGTTCTTGTTTATTCTTTCGTACGGCAAACAGAATTAGCGTTATACCCGCTAAGTTTTTTATCCATTGCCCTGCAAACAAATTTACTATTTTAAATGGCATACGGGATGGAGGCCTGTTTAAGCGCGCGCCAGTTTATTTCTACAGCGTTGTTTTTAAGCACATTACCAATGTACCGGTAAAAAGCACTACCGGTTTTTTGGAAGCGTTGGCCACAAGTTGCCTGACGTTGGCTGACGAAAGCACGCATTTAACTGAAAATGTGGCAATGGTACGGTTTAGTCAATGAGGCCTTTGCTTTGAAGCAGCCGCATGGCATTCATCGTTTGGGTGGCTCCGTTACGAAGTTTGTAATCAAACTCCATACGTTCGCCAACCTGGTTCACCTCAAAGCTGAGGTTTTGTATGGTTGCCGGATATTCGTTTTCCATATGGGTAAGGTTTAAATCGTGGGTGGCAATGATGCCGGTAGCCCCCAGCGCTATGAGTTTTCGTATAAACCTTCTGCTGCCCTCTTCCTTATCGTGCGAATTGGTTCCTTTCAAAATTTCATCCATAATCAGTAGTGTATCGGGGTGCTGATCCAGGTAGTTCACCATGCCTGCCAGGCGCTCCACTTCGGCCAGAAAATACGATTTCTCTTCCGACAAATCATCCACCGTAAGCATGCTGGTAAACAGGTGCATAGGCTTAAACGAAAGGGATACACAAAAAACCGGCAACCCGATTGAGGCCATCACATGCGTAACTCCCAAAGCACGTAAAAAGGTGCTTTTACCGGCCATATTGGCCCCTGTAATCAGTTTAATCGCACCGTTGTTCTCTAGGGTAAAACTGTTGGCTACAGCTTTGCGCGGAGGTATCAGCGGATGCGGCATGTCCTGTGCGTCAAAATGAATGCCTCCTTCGTTTTCCACGGTTGGAAAATGTGCATGAGGATGGTTAAAAGCGAACAATGCCTTGCTGTTCATGGCATCAAAAAAGCGGACCACATCCAGCCAAACCTGAAAGTTGTTTTGAAACCGGCCCTTTAATTGCTCAATTCGTAAAAGGCTCCATGCATCCCACAAACAGGTTACATTCAGTAAAAAGCCAACAATCAGGTTTTGACGGTATTCGAGCCGTTTGAACGCCTTAAACAGGCGATGAATTTCCTGGCTGGCTACGTGGCCTTGTGTTAGCTTGCCTTGCTGTTGCACCAACAACGGCGCTGTAAACGGGGTACGTTCAATGAGTTGCAACAGCAACATCACCTGTTTTAAAACGGCAGCAATGCCATCAGATTGCGCCATTAGCCGGTTTAATGTTTTAAGGTAAGGCCCAAGAAACACCCCCATACTGGCCAAGGGTAAAATCAGAAGCGACCAGGGAATTCTTCCCACCAATGCCAATAGAAAAACGACCAGAAAAACGATGGATTGTACGATGCCGAAGACTTTAAGCCGCTGGTGCTGTGTTGGGCCGTAGGTGTTATCAAACCAGGCAGAAATGCCTTTAAATTGAGCCCCGGTGATGGATTCCTCGTGTGCGTAAACAAAGTACTTCTCCCGGAATGCTGGAAGGGCGGCAAGTTCCTGAACACCTTGCTGTTGGTTTTTTATTTCCTTTTGTGTGGTGAAAAAGTGCTGCATTTCATGCGCCAGCCATCCCTGCCCGAGGTGCGGATGAGCGCGGGAGACCATTTGAAACAAGGAATGTTTGCCAAATATACCCAGGTCCTTGGCAAAGGCATGCCCGCTAACCTGGTACTCCTCCCCTCCTTCAAAATGCGTAAAGTTCCACGTTTCAAGGGATTCCAGCTCCTGCGTGAAAAAAGCCAAAAGCAATTGGTGGTGGCGTATTTTCTTTTGCATATCCACATGCCTTTTAACCAAAAAAAGAAAAGCGGCAAAACTAAGGATCGCCAGAATAATACCGATTTGGGATAGTGTAAAAACATAAAGCAACACGGGTATGGCCAGAAAACATACCAGCCGGAACGTGCCTACCCACCGCGCTTTTCGCGTAAGTATTTGAATATCGTTAGAGAGGGCTACTTGCCGTGCTGCATAAAATTCGTTGGGATTAATCATGCACTAAAAGTAGCAAAAACTGTGCGTTAAGCTGACA
>JAUIMD010000018.1 GCA_030433225.1 Bacteroidia bacterium | reverse complement strand
AGGCCTCTGTAGGTATTGATGAACCAGAAATTTTTTTCATTGTCTTCAAAAAGCGCCAGCAGCCCTTCTAACGGAATGCGTGTATTTTTATAGTGTTTACCTGGATTTACAAACCGGTCCTTATCCGGCTGGTAAACTACATGGTTAAAATCGGTTCCCGCCCATATGTTCTTTTCGAAATCTTCGAATAACCATTTTACATTGTTAAAGGGAATGGAAGTGGAATCGTTCAGGTCGTGTTTGAAATTCTTTACATTCTGTCCATCAAAACGATCGAGCCCACGGCCGGTTCCAAACCACATAAATCCCTGGCTATCGTGCAAAAAAGTATTTACCTGGTTATTAGAAATGCCGTCGTTTATGTCGAGGTGCTTGAATTTGTAGTGTTCATATTCGTGTACTTCTGCCGCATAAAGTGCAGTACCCAGTGCCATAAACAACACTGCCATACACCAGAATAATGTAAGCGCTATGGATTTTTTTAACAGCATTACCAACGTTTGTTACGAGCTAAAATAATGGATTTATTTGGTTAATCCATTGGATTACCGGATTTAATTGGGACGTTAAAACATAAGCGGGAGACCGTTTTACAACAGGCTCCCGCTATGTACCAACATTGTTTTGGGCAGGCTTTTCGCTTGCCCGGTTCACTAACTAACTATGTATGCACAAGGTTTCTACTTCATATTTACACTTGTGTACTTTCCTTTAACTTACAATTGTACCTCTACCTTATCGCCTGTATACGCGACTTCGGTTTTTACTTTACCTTTTAAAATACCCGCCGGTTGGTTGCGCGAAACCAAAACCGGACGAAAGACCCGGTTCACTACCATCCCCTCAAAACTTCCTTCGCGTGGGTGTATGGTAAGTGTTTTAGCAGCCTCGTTATAGGTAAACTTTATGGTGCTAAACTGGCCTTTTTCGTAGTCGTAGTTCGTTCCTTCGTCTTCATACAATTCAAAGGAGCCATCCGCACCTGCATAAATGTAAATATCCAGGGGGGCATCGGGTTTTTGTTGCGTATATTCAATTTCGGGTCCCACGGGAAGAATGGATCCTTCGCGTACAAACAGTGGCATCCGCTCGTACGGTGCTTCTACACTTGCTTTTTGTCCACCGGCAATATAGGTTCCATCATACATGTTGTACCAACCTCCGTTATTGGGGAAATAAACATCCCGCTTACGTTCTCCGAACTCATGTACAGGGCACACCATTAATGACGGCCCAAACATATACTGGTCTGAAATATTCAACACCCGGCGGTCGTTGCTAAAGTCCATTGCCAACCCGCGCATCAGGGTATAATTCTGGTGATAAATTGCGCCCGTTAAGCTGTAAATGTAAGGCATTAAACGGTAGCGTAGCTTATTGTAGTACACCATTGATTTATAGGCAGGATGCGTATCGGGAGCCAGGTTGTACACCTCGCGAAACGGGTATTGTCCATGCACACGGAAGAGGGGAACAAAGGCGCCAAACTGGTACCACCGTGTATTTAACTCACGCCACTCTTCCATTTCCGGGGTTCCTTCTTTGGCTGTTTCAAATTTCTTTTGCACACAAAACCCGCCAATGTCCATCGTCCAATAGGGTAACCCCGACATCGAGAAGTTAATTCCTGCCGGAATTTGTGCCCGTAAATCTTCCCAGCAGGTACCTATGTCGCCACTCCAGGTGGTGGTACCAAAGCGTTGCATGCCGGCAAAGCCTGAGCGGGTTAGAATAAACACACGGTCGTCCGGGTTTTTGTCGCGCTGTCCTTCATAAATACCTTTGGCATTCATAAGCGCGTAGGCATTAAAGTATTGTGTGGATGGCCCAAGGGCGGTGGGGTTCATTAAATCTTTACGGTAAGCCACGCTGGCATTGGATAAAATATCCGGCTCGGTTGCATCCAGCCACCAGGCATCAATTCCTTTGGAGTAAAGTTTTTCATCAATTTGTTTCCAAAACAGCTTGCGGGCATCTGCATTGTATGCATCGTAAAATGACCCCAGGTGCCCCGATCCAATCCAGTCGAGTACTGAATCGTTGATGGCCCTGCGGTACATCCACCCGTTTTTATCAAATTCTTTAAAGTGTTCGGTATTGGCATAAAACTTTGGCCACACCGAAATTAAAATGCGGGCATTTTGATCGTGTACGGTTTGTATCATTCCATCGGGGTCGGGAAAACGTTTGGGGTCAAATTCGTGACTTCCCCACTGATCCACTTCCCAATACGACCAGTCCATTACGATGTTGTCAATGGGAATTTTCCGTTTTCTGAATTCTTTCAACGCTTCTTCCAACTCTTGCTGGGTTTTGTAACGCTCGCGGCTTTGCCAAAAACCCATGGCCCATTGCGGCATTACCTGGGCTTTTCCGGTAAGCGTGCGGTACTCACCAATTACATCATCCATGGTATTTCCATGCATAAAATAATAATCCATCTGATCGCCCATTTCGGAGAAGAACGAGATGTTTTGCTGCTCGGCAGGGTTTGCCGGGGTTAACAGCTTAAGGCCAATGTAGGAGACACCTCCATCAGGAATCCAATGCAATTTGAGGTGGTATTTTTTACCGGCCACTCCATCCAGTTGAAATTTGGCTACGGATGGGTTCCAGGCGGTTCTCCAGTTGTCCACCAGCAGTTTTCCATCGATCCAAATTTTGGTGTAACCCGCGTAATACAGCAAAAAGTTATGCATGCCGCTTTCCTTGGGTTCAATGTGTCCTTCCCAGGTTATTTCGGCCTTATTGAAACTAAAATCGGATGGAAAATTTTGAATGGTTTCCAGGTTTTCGTAATCAATTTCGGCTTCTGTACGGGATGTAAATACGTGGCCTTTTTCCGAATCGTCCACATAGGTAGCTGTTAAACCGCCTTCTTTACCGTTTGTGTCATACAGTTTTAACTGGCTAATTTGTCCGTAGGGACGTGGGTCGCCAAAGCGGGAGAAAGAGTAGTTGTCCCACAAAATTCCGTACTTTTTGGTGGAAAGGATAAAAGGTACCGACACTTTGGTGTTGTATTGAAACAGCTCCTCATTTTTTCCTTTGTAGTTCATTTCATTGGCCTGGTGCTGCCCTAAACCGTACAGTGCTTCATCTTCGGGCGAATCAAAAACCTGACGCATAGCATAAGCCTGAACTCCGTCAACCGTAACCGGGCTAAGGGTTTTTCCCAGACTTTTTTCCGCAATAATCCGGTTTCCGTCTGCATCATAAAAACTTACCTCGCCGGTAGTTTTCGTGATTTCTGCCATCGTTTCAGCCGTTTTTATCTGCACCGCCTGTGGGGTTTCAGTAACCTCAAAGGGTACCGCACCGTCCTGTGGCAACACAATGAGACTTTCCTTATCGGTAAACTCTTTAGTGGCCGACGAACTCACCCTGAACGTTTCGCTGGTAACCGGAATTACCCGAACCGCTTTAGCTCCGTTTTCGGTAGTTTCCTCAGGAAAAACAGTCAGTCCCACGTCACTCTTTTCCCAGTTTTTTTGCGTGCACGACCAACCCATCAGGGCAATCAAAACACCGGCAATCATCTTATTCATCTGTATCATGTATTTTAATGGTCGGGTGAAACGTTCCTGTGTTTTTAGCCACCTACAGTTTATACTGCATCGTGCGCTTAACGGGTACATTACACCGGCCCTGTTTTTGCGTTCTTTCTTTTTTATCGTTTACCGGGCCTAGCTCCTTTTGCCGCCCGGTATTGGTTTATCTTTTTAAGCAATTGTTGCTAATATACGTTCACAATGGCTTCTATCGCCTGTACATGCACGGGTACCCCTGTTTTCCGGTTAAACAACCCGGATGCATTGGGAGTAGTATAGCCATTATCCCAGTAAAAGGTTACAATGCCTATTTTTTTCGCCTCCTCATTAAGCGTTTTGTGGTAATAATTACGTGATTCTTCATGCTTGGCTTGTAAATCGTCAGGCATATCGCCACGCAACATGGCCGAATATTCCCCTATTACCAGTGGAATTCCGTTATCGATGTATTTGTTTTTAAGTTTATTGAACTGGGCTTCCATGAAATCTTCCTGTCCCCAACCCGTTACATCGGTATACCCTTCTCCCCATTGGGTATTGTAGCCACCATCCGTTTTTATGGTAAACTCCCAGGGATCGTAATAATGCACCTCAACAATTAAGCGGTTATCCACCCTGTCGGCGGGCATGGTATGGTGGTTGATGCCGTGATCAACGTTGGTATTGTAGGTTTGTACTACCAGGTTTCTGTAGGCATTTTTACCCCCTGTTGATCGTACTGCATCTACAAAGGTTTGTACGTACGACTCCTGTACAATAATATTTTCTGCGGATGGATTTCCATAATTTTCCCGCACTTCATTTGTACCTGCAAACATCAGGTATTCGTTGTAATCCCTGAAGTATTTGGCAATTTGTTTCCAAATGGCGTACTGCTTTTTATTCACCTCTTCCTGAAATTCGTACATGGGGTGCTCTTCGAGCCAGCCACCATCCCAATGGATGTTTAGCATGGCATACATTTCATTGTCGACGCAATAATCCACCACCTCTTTCACACGGGCTAACCAGGCATCCTGAATTTTGTAGGTTTCCTGACTTTCGAGGTGACTATCCCACGCACAGGGAATACGGATAGCATTAAAACCGGCATTTTTCACCCCATCAATTAATGTTTTAGAAACCACGGGATTTCCCCAGGCGGTTTCGCTTCCGGGCACTTCCAGTGAATTCCCAATGTTCCACCCCACCTTCATTTTAGCCACGAGCTGGGTAGCATTGCTCTCCATCCCGGTGGCATCTGGCGCAATCGAATCCGGAATTTCAGGTTCTATCGGATCTGGCTCTTTTGCTTCCTGTGAAACTGCTATCGTAACATCTTCAACTTCCTCAGCCGAAATTGTGACGATAGCGGTTCGCATACTTTCTACATCATTGGCATCAGCAATAATTCGAATGGTTGCATCATTCCTACTTGTTTGGATGTTGGAACGACACCAGGCGGCATCGGACACTACCTGCCATGTGGTGTTGGAACTGATGGCCACGGGGTTTTCACCACCGTCGTTCCCAAATTCAAGTTGCAAGGGTGTGGCGGAAAGTTCTGCCACAAACGCCGGTGGATTTACCGGCCCTTCATTTTCTTTACATCCCATCCCCATTAGCCACAGTGTGACTAAAAACAAGCCCAATTTCCTCATTTGTAATTTTTTGTCCAACTGCATTTTTAATAATCCGGGATGAAAAATCATCCCGGATTTTACTTACTAACTATTATTAATACATTACAATTTTGGTTACCGTTGCTGTAACGGCTCCCAAATCTGCAATATCAGCACCCATTCCTTTTAAATCCAACACAAACACTAAGCCCGTGGCGTGGTCGGCCGCTTCTGCATACACCGTGTAGGTACCGTCACCGGTAACTTTAGTTTCGCCGGCACCTCCTCCCCAGTACTGGGTTGACCAATCGGCATCGGCAATGCCTAAGGCGGTGTCATAACTTCCAACGGCTCCTTCCTTTAAGGTTACCCCTGAAAGTGTAAAGGTAATTTCCACCTTTGTGCTCCATACCATTGCTGCAGGATCAAGGGGTGGATTGTCCTTTGTACTTCCATATTCGTTGTACATTTCAATTCTTAAGTTCCCGTTTCCTTCCAGGTCTCCCACCACAATTTTAGCTCCATCAAAGGTTAGCTCTGTGCCTCCGGTTTCTGCATCCGGGTTGTAAAAAATCACACTGTCTACCTGATCAATTACATTGTATTTGGCAATAACAGCACCTGATTTCATTACGTACATGGTATCGTTTTGTGCCAGGCCAACTCCGGCCGTCATAACTAAGGTAACCAGGGTAAGTACTATATTTTTCATTCTGCTTTTCTCCTTTTTTTAGTGTTTAATGAATTTTACTGTTTGGTATTCTGCCCCATTCACATAACGGCAGATGTACATGCCTGAGGGTAACTCAGAAACATTTATTTGCATGCCCTTATTGGTTTGAACCGCCACCGATTGCATTAACTGCCCCGATAAGCTTACAATGTGTACCTGACCAGCTAGTCCGTTTCCATTGATATTAAGGTTCAAAACATTTTTTACGGGGTTGGGAAATGCCACCAACAATGGCACATCTTCCTGTTGAATGTCGGTCGTACTGTTAATAATATGGGTAAAGGTGAGTTTATCTACCCCGCTCAATGCAAAGGTTGCTGTCCCGTTCTCCAGCGTGTTTACCGTTACATTCCCCGCAGAAAAGCGCATAGATGAAATGTTGCTTAAGTCGTACGTAGTTACTGCGCCACTTTCGTGCACATTCATTACCTGTGCCATGGTGTTGGATAACGGCATAATGAGCGCCATCAAAACGAACGCTACTGCGATGCGTTTTCCGGTTGCCATTCTACGTTTTCCGGTCTTGTAATTTTGTTTCATATCTGACCTCCTTTTTAAGTGAATAAATTAGATTTTGCGTGTGTTGAAAATTGGGTGTTTCCCTGCAATAGCAGAGCAACCGGATGACACCCTTTAGTGCCTTCCGGTTGTTTATGCTAGTACACAACTACCTTGTCGATGGTTGCCGTAACGGCTTCTATATCGGTTATGTCAGCGCCCATTCCAAGCATATCTACAACAAACACAAGGGCATTGGAAACGCTGGCACCCGGATCAAAGGTTACGGTATAGGTACCATCGCCGGTTACCATTACTTCACCTCCTGAACCACTACCGTCGCTCCAACTGTCTGTCCAGTATTGTACGCTCCAGTCGCTGTTGGCATATTGAATTCCGCAAAGGTAGCTTCCAGCAGTACCTTCGTTAAAGGCAATACCGCTGAGGGTAAATGTCACTTCCAAACGGTTTTCAAAAACTACGCTGGCAGGGTCTAGCGGTGGATTGTCTTTGGTGCCGCTACCGTATTCGTTGTAAATTTCGAACCGGAAATTGCCGTTATTTTCCAGGTCTCCAACAAGGATTTTTGTGGCATCAAAGGCCAGTTCTGTACCTTCCGGCTCACCGCCTCCACCACCGGCAGCCTGAGGGATTAAGTGGTACGCCATGTATTCAGGTTTTACCGCATCTTTGGCACCGAGCCACATTCCGGTTACGTTCCCGCTTAAATCTTTTTCAATTTGCAGGATGCGCAACTGGTTGTTTGCATCCGGCCCAAAGTTAGCCCAGCCAATAAGCTGGAAGGTTGGCACCGTAATGTCGAAGGAGTAAATTCCCTTTTCATCAATGCTATACGTCCCGTTAGAGGTGGTTCCGTCAGGTGTTACAAATTCAACGCTTCCGTCGGCCGAGTTCAGGGTCATTGAGAAACCTCCATATACTGATGGATCGGGTGTTCCGAGCCAATCGGGATAATCGGCAGGGGTTTGCCAGCCATTCATCATGCTTCCATCCAGGTTGGCCCAATCCAAAGGATTTTGATCGGATAATTTCCATTGGATGGTTGTGTTTACCGTTTGAGAAATGTCTTCTTCCCATCCTTCCGGCAGTTCGGGTTCAGGATCGGGCAAATCTTCAGGTACCCAGTTGTCTGAATATTCGCGGCTAATGTAGTTGTATACGAGCAGGCAGGGGCCTTCTCCCGATAAGGTTTCGTCGCGCAATGCCGCTAACTGCATCGTATTTTCTGTTAACGACATTAGTTTCAGATCGCCCCATTTTACTACGTGACCGTCGCGGTTGGAATCGTGCAAGGGAGAACCATCCGTTATGCTGAGTTTTTTACCGTCCGCATCTAAAAAGTAGGTGCCATTATCGGTACGCGCCAGCATTTTATGCTCGGCCGAATAAATGGCATTGCCTTTCAGGCTAAAGGTCATGGAACCATAGTCTCCGGCATCCATTAACCAGGTATTTCCAGGCCAGTCAGGATTCCAGTTCCACCCATCAGAAATACCCAGGGTAGCGTTCACTTCATCGCGTCCCATACCGGTAGCTAAAAGCGCTACGCTTTCCCAGCTGTCTTCCGTTCCATAAAAATACAAGGGGCCGGCAAAAAATTTACTCACGCCGTTTTCGTCTAAATCGAGTAACCACTCTTTTTCGTTATCCACCCCACCACTTAACATGGTCCAAAGTGGGTCGTCAACATACGAAAGGTTGTTGGTGGTTAACGTTAATTTAAAGGTATCGGCCTGTACAAAGCCTCCGGCGCTTGTGGCACCATAAACAAACATATATTCACCTGCAAAGGGCAAACGTACGGTATCCTGCACGCGGGTAGAACGCCCCATAGGAGTAATCCATAGCGGGTTGGCACCATCGGTCATGCTTTCAAGAAAAATCTCGTTCGGGTCAGCGCTGTTTTGGGTAATGCTGTATTTCAAATCTTCTTTTGAAATGATATTGCCCAATTGGTATTGCTCGGGTTTACATGCTGCAATAGCGAGCAGTAACACCAGCAAACCAAAAACATTTTTCATTCTATATCTTTTCATTTGTTCTTATTTTTTTTGGGTTAGTTGAAACCTGCCTTTGCCGTTACTCTTTTATGCATTACGGGTTCAGGCGTGTTTCGGTCCTCACAATTGCTTAATTCCAACCGTCGTTTTGTTTTAACAATCCGCCAGACCGGCTAATTTGGGTTTGTGGCACAATTTGAAATCCACGGGTATCCATAATGTTTTGTTTGGAAATTACTTTGTTGGCTTCCAACCCTCCATTTAGCACTTTGGTGTTTATGGCAATGGTATTGGCAGCCGTTTCTACACCCTGGCGAAGTAAATCCCAATAACGGATGCCTTCGAAAGCAAATTCAAAACGTCTTTCGTTCATGATGTTTTGGAAGGTGGCCGTTTTAGAGGCCAGCCCCGCACGGGCGCGTACTTCATCAAAGTAGGTTTGTGCATTGGCACTTCCCAGTTCTGCGGCCATTAAAAGCACATCTGCATATCGGATTACGACATAATCCTGAAATTGCCCGATCATAAAATTGGTGGCACCGTTTCCTTCGGCTACATCTCTTACGACTTCATTTCCGTTCTCATCTAAAAAAACAGCAGAAAGCGGAGTGTATTTTTTATTGGAATATCCGGTATACTCACGCTGATCGGCATTGTCGAATTCAAGACCTTCCCCAACGATTGAAATAATGGATGCATCTCTTCGGGTGTCGCCCGCTTCATATGCTTCGTATAAAGAAGGTAAAACAGTACAGGCTCCCCACCCTTTGCCGTATGGAATAAAGTTCTGGGTACGTAATCCCATCATTACCATCCAGTGGTTACCATCGGTATTTCCGTTGTAGTCAGAGGTGATGTTGTACTTTATGGCAAACAGGGTTTCCATATTGTCTTTACCGGCATAGGTAGTTTCCAGGCCAATGCCAGATTCGGCCATTTTTGAGGAAGCCGCCGGCCACAGGTTTTTAAACTCATCAATTAAGCCATAATTTTCGCTTGCAATCACTTCTTCCAAACCTTCAAGCACATCGGTTTTGGAAACACCAGCTAAATCAGCTTTTCCGTACAGCCCTGTATAAAAGAGGTATACCCGGGCCAACAAAGCTTTTGCCGCCCATTTGTTTATTTTTCCTGCTTCTACTGTCTCTGCGCCATTTTCTGCGGCAAAGGCAAGGTCTTCGGCAATGGCTTTGTAAATATCATCAGGATTGGCCTGTGGAATATTTTCGTTAGTGGGCACCAATACCAAAGGTACTTTTTCCCATATACGTACCATATCGAAGTAGGCATACGCCCGCATAAAGCGTGCCTGCGATTCGATGCTGTGCATGTAAGCAGTATCTCCTTCCCAATCGATTTGCTCCATTTTTTCGATCAGGGTATTGCAGCGATAAATCGCCTTATAATACACTTCCCAGTTGGAGTTTAACACATCCACGTCCGATGGAGAGCGTTGCAAATCGAACTCATCGAATAACTGGTAACTGAAGTTGTCACCGTTTCCTGTAGCTCCAAATGTATTGTCGGATAGTACTTCGGATAGCACAGGAAAAGCTACACCGCTACTGTATAATACCTGTATTCCATCATAGCACCCAACAATGGCCATTTCTGCATCTTTCTTGTTTTTGTAGAAATTAGCGGATGTTAGTTCCACAATCGGTTCACTGTCCAGGAAACTTTCGGAACATCCCCCAATTAACAAGGCAGAAAGCGCGATGATATATAGTTTTATAATTTTCATTGTTCTTTCAGATTTTAAAATTTAACATTAACTCCTACCAGGATGGTTCTGGGTTGTGGGTAAAAACCAAGGTCTACGCCCGATGAGCCATCTTCTACTCCAAAGCCTACTTCCGGATCCATGCCATTGTATTTGGTAAAGGTGAAAGCATTTACCACAGAGGCATACACTCTTAGCTGACCAATGTAATAGGCATCAATCATGTTGGCAAAATCGTAGCCCAGCGAAATGTTGGTGATACGGAAGAAATCGCCATCTTTTATGTATAAATCAGAAAACTGCCAGTTTACGTTTGAGTCCGTAACGCGTGGAATTCGGTCTGAAGTTCCCTCGCCGTGCCAGCGGTTTAAAATTTCTTTGGTATAATTGGCCCGTGCCACGGTATGGTTGCGGTACGATTGTACAATTTCATTGCCGGCTACTCCATTGCCTGAAATCGAGAAGTCAAAACTTTTTACGTTAAAGCCCGCTGAAAATCCGAAAGTATACTCCGGATTCGGGTCTCCAATCATACTCCGGTCATCATCGTTGATTATACCATCATCGTTCAGGTCTTTGTAGCGGACATCGCCCGGTTTGGCGGCGGGTTGAATAACGGTGCCATCCGTTGTAGTATGCGCCTGTACCTCCGCTTCATTTTGGAATATTCCATCCGTACTAAGTCCCCAGAAGTATCCGATAGGATAACCGCTTTCGGCACGGCGATAAAACTCCAGTGAGTTATCGTAAAGCATATTCGTTTTTCCATGGATAATGCCATCCTCGGTAGGCACATTGGTTACGTTATTGCTGTTTTTGGCTACATTGGCCGAAATAAAATAGTTGAAATCACCAATACGGTCATTCCAGCTCAGGGCTAATTCCACCCCTTTGTTTTCAACATCTCCACCGTTAATATAAGGAGCATCAGCACCGGCGGTTGCCAAAACTGGTGCATTTACCAACCAGTCTTTTGTGCTTTTATTGTACCAATCAAAATTCACATTTAACCGGTTACGCATAAGCTGTGCATCAAAACCAACGTTGGTTTGTTCTGAGGTTTCCCAAACAATTTCAGGGTTTCCTAAACGGTACGGATACGCACCGACGGTATTCCCTGAAGCGTCAAAATCTGCACTTCCGAAGTAATAGTTTGTATTTTCCGTTCTAATCGGTGCTAAATACCTCCATGCCGGAATATTCTGGTTACCTACCTGCCCCCAGCTGGCACGCAGTTTAAAGAAATCGAGCCACGCAGCATCTTCCATAAAAGCTTCATTGGTCAATACCCAACCGGCAGATACTGATGGGAAATTTCCCCAGCGGTGGTCGGGGTGGAAACGCGAAGATCCATCACGACGGAAGGTTGCGTTTAGCATGTAGGTTTCTTTGTAATTGTAACCTACCCGACCGAAGTACGATAGCAACATCGATTCGTCGTTTGGACCTCCGCCAAACGAAAGCGTTGTTAAATTACGGTTGGTGGTATTGTTGATGTACGCATGGTCCAAATCCGAAGTAATCAAATTGGTATTGGAAACATCTAAAAAGTTACCTCGGTTCTGATACATAGACGTACCCAACATGGCTGTAATTCCATGATCGTTTACCATGGTTTCGTAGGTTACAAAATTATCCCATGTTAAGGCCAAACCTCTGCTCATGTTTTGCGATGCCTCGTCATTTATTCGGAAGTTATAAATAGATAGTGTGTACACCGGCTTGAAGGAACGTCCTTCGCTGGCATAATAATCTACCCCCAAACGAGTTTTTAGCTTCAGGTTTTTAACCGGTTCAATTTGCATGTACACATCCCCCAGCATTTTTTGATTGTTGTTTTTGCTTTGGTTGTTGTACATCATATTTGCGTAAGGGTTGTTTTCACCTACCGCCCAGGGCACCCATTCCTCTCCCTGATACATGACACCTGCATTTTCAGAGTTGTTCAGAAAGTCGCCGTTATCGTCGTACATGGGTAAAAACGGGCTGGTATTAAAAGCTCCACGTAGGGAATTGTTGTATTGGTCTCCTACGCTTATTCCATTTTTTTCTACAAACCCAAAGGTAAGGTGCTGACCAAAGGTCAGGAATCCATCATAGAGTTTATGCTCGGTATTAATACGAAAATTGTACCGGTCAAAATTGGAAACGGAAGGCCCTCCAACAATCCCCTCCTGCCCGGTGTAAGAAAGCGACATCGAGTAGGTTGAAACGTCGTTTCCTCCGTTTAAACCCAGGTTGTAGTTTTGGGTTACCGCATTGTCGTACAGCATTTGATCCACCCAATCGGTGCCCTCGCTCATAGCGGCAATTTCGTCGGAACTGAAATACGGAGCGTTGCCGGAATTGATGGCACTTTCGTTCATA
>JAUIMD010000556.1 GCA_030433225.1 Bacteroidia bacterium | reverse complement strand
ACCCGCGTTATCTTAACTCCCACTATTTTATGCGTTTCGAACCAATTTACCGCACCTTCTACGGCCGCAATAACTTCGGCTGAGGGATTGTTAATGCCCATCAATAAGGAAACCAATCCTACCGATTCTGCACCACTGAACGAAGCCAGTTCATACGCACGGGCGTTGGCAGGAGCCAGGGTAACTTCATCGTGTTGGGCACACCATAGGGTGGGTTTTCCATCCACCACAATTTGTGTTTTTAAAATGCATTTTATGCCGTTATCAAATGCGTTTTTCGCCTTTTTCTGTTGGGTTTTAGTGAGATGCAAGCTCGAAAAAGTTTCATGGTTGGTGTATATCTGTTTCAAAAAAACCATGATGTTGTACATGGCGTTGTCGTTGTAAGTGATGTGCGCCGAGTAGGGGGTGGTTTGGTCGGTTTTGTACTCATCTTCGGTACTGCGAACCGGATAAAACTGGGGCCATCCACCATTTTTATACTGGGCCATAAATATGTAATTAAGTCCCTTTATAAAAGCTTTTCGATATATTTTGGTGGAGTTGTGCGCGTACATTTTTGCCAGAAATTCAAGTTCGGTAATGGTTGCTCCATTATCAAACGTGGCCCCTATTTCTGGTTTTGCACGTATAAAATCCTGCTTTTCCTGTTCGGTTAAAATGTGGTGGTAAGGTTTGTTTTTTGCCCAACCGCCAATATCTTTTTGTGCCAATAACACGTTTTCTGCTACCCGCCGGGCATCTTCTGTGGCATACCAGTCATCGGGCATTTGTGTGGCCACCGATTTCCAGCGTTTTTCAAGGTAGTTGGATGCATTGGGCGGATCAAACCTTTGCCCAAAAATCTGGATGGAAAATCCCGCTAAAAAAAACAGCCCGAACAATAGACGCATACGAGTTAGTTTTTCTGTTGGATTTTAGTGGCAAAATTGCTGACGCCTTCTTTCGTTCTTTTAATGGGTTGGATGGTTCCATCGGCGTTAAAATAGAGGTATTCGGCACATACTTCCCGTTGGCGTTTTTCACATTCCGAACCTTCCTGTTTAAACCAACGGTGATAGAAAAGTATCCATTGTCCTTTATACTCCACAATAGAATGATGGTTGTTGCTCTGGTGCTCCTGCTCCATAATTACGCCGTGGTATTTCCAGGGACCAAGAGGGGAAGTAGCTGTATAGTAGGTTAAAATACGGTTTTCTTCGGGCATGGTATAGTAATACAATCCATTGCGTTTAAATACCCAGGGGCCTTCGCGTTTGGGTTTGTAACCTCCCATGTCCATGGGTTTAATTTCTCCTTTCACACTCAGGAAATCATCGTTTAAAACGGCCACCATATAGTCGCCTCCGCCGTTAAAATATACGTATCCTGTGCCGTCATCGTCCACAAAAAGACAGGGATCATTGGCATAGGGTTCTCTCCAAAGGGGAGCGCCAATGGCATCTTTAAACGGCCCGGTGGGGGAATCGCTTACGGCAATTCCAACCCCCATCCATTTGGTGCTGTTTTTGGGGTTCACGCGGTCTTTAAAGCCTGTTCCGGCAGGGAAGCAGAAATAGTATTTCCCATTTTTGTAGGCACAATCCGGAGCCCAGGCAAAGTTATCGGCCCAGGTCAAATCATCCACCGAAAGAATAGCGCCATGATCGGTCCAGTTCACTAAATCTTCCGATGAAAACACATGCCAGTCTTTCATCCAGAAATCCTCCTGGCACTCAATATCGTGGGAGGTGTACACATACATTTTTCCATCGTTCCAAACATGTCCGGATGGATCGGCGGTTTTAATGTTGCTGTTAAAATTTAGAGGATTTTGAGCGGATAAAATGCCCGCAAAAAGGAATAAGGCAATACAAACCGTGGCAAAGGGAAGGTGTTTCATGAATACTGTTTTTAAGATTAGTGGATGCTAAATTTACTGTTTTTATGGCGGTTCACACTCATGAGATCTGTCGAATTTTATTCGGGAGTTCGCTTATTCTAATTCAGGGCTTCGCTATAAGTGAATCCCTGAATTAGGGTTAAAGTAAGGGCTTCGCTACGAGCGAAACCCTAACTATTTTATACGAATTTCTGGGCTGTTGCTGCTAAGCCTTCACCTGTAATGCCGTAGTGTTTGAAAATTTCCACCTGCGAACCGGCTACGGTTTCTTCATCGGGTAAACCTACAATTTTGAAGGGTTTAAAAACCTGGTTTTCCATCAAAACCGCGGCACAAGCTTCGCCTAATCCACCACAAACACTGTGTTCTTCAACGGTGATTACGGCCTTGCATTTTCCAGCTGCTTTCAGCACTGCTTCAGTATCCAAAGGTTT
>JAUIMD010000555.1 GCA_030433225.1 Bacteroidia bacterium | reverse complement strand
TCCAGCATTTGACCACTGTGTATCAGGCGAAGGTCGGCCAATGCCTGGTTGGCTGTAAATTCCACCTTAAACTGGTAAAAACACGAACGGTATTTGGTGGGGAAATGATTCGAAGAAGAAAAGTCGGAGAAACACCATAGTGTGTCTCCGGCGGCACTGGTAAGGGCGGCAGAAAATCCTCCCAAAAAAAAGGAGGTAGGCGCGGTAATTTCAAGCCCTCCTTTAAAGGTAAGGTGCGGAGTGTTTACCTGCGGTTCAAGGTCTGGAACCGTCATCCCTTCCCATGGAATTACTTGTATTTCTGGTTCATTTGCACGGGCCGGGTCTGCGCCCCGAAGGTAGAACATCCCTAAAAACAGTAGGAGACAAATTGTTTTCATGCGCCGTTTTATTTGGCGGGAAGGTACCCACAAATCCTATAAATAAAAAGGAGGACAACGTGCTGCCCTCCTGATATAAGTTGTTTGGAATGTGTTTAGTTTTAATGACTGCCAAAGCGATAACCTACCGAAATATTACCTCCCCGGTTGTATATGCCACTCTCAGAGTCTACATTGGGATGCACATTTTTCAACCCCATTTGGTAAGCAATTCTGAAAGTCCATAAGCCACGTACAACCATAAGGCCGAGGTTCAGTCCCACGTCGCCCCGCCGAAGGTCATTGTCTTTCCCAAATTCAGTACTGCCCGATCCATCTTCGCTGCCCGGGTAGTTGGATTCGTATTTGTATTTTCCGAAGAGCCCCAACGCAACATATGGGCCAAACAGAGCCGTAAACGTATATTCCTGAAAAGTGTAAAACGTGTAGGCAAGCAAAATAGGCAACTGCAGGTAAAAAAGGCTCAATCGATCTTTGTAATAATAATCTCCGCTGGTTTGATTATACACCATGCCTTTCATGGTAAAATCAAGCAGGGTTAAAATAAAAAGCGAAGCAGTAAGCGGATACATCATGGTGGCGGCCACATGAAACCCCGGTTTTACTTTGTTGTAGTCGTTTGAAGCTTCCCCATCATAGCTATAGCGCTGGCTAAACATGGTAAATCCAACTTCGAGTCCAAAGGTGAGCAAGCTGCAGAGTGCAGGTTTACCATTCATGGCCTGGTTGGTGTTAATTTCTTCTGCCTTAGCCTGTTGGCTCACGGTGGTGGTAAAGGCAAGCAACAGTAAAATAATCCCTTTTCTCATGATTTTGTGTGTTTTTGTTAAAATTACCTAACAAGTTACAAAAATTAAATCTAAATAAGAATAGGGTAATTCTGGTGGATTGTGGCCTTGTTTAAGAAATCTGTTTTTGTGTTGTAAATGAGAGGGATAACATGCAATGGAGGACGAGGGGGTACAAAAAAAGCACACCCTTAAGGTGTGCTTTGTAAGCGGTTATTATGTATTACAGCAGTTTCATAAACTGCTCTTTCAGTTCTTTAATCAGTTCGGGGCGCTGGGCAGGACTGTACACACGTACGGCATCTTCCACGCAGTCGTACATGTAAAGGGTGGTTAATCCAAAGTCGACCAATTCTTTATTCCAGTTGTTTCGTACATGTTTTACCAAGTCGAAAAAGTCTCCCCACACCAGTTTCTTTGGCAAGCTGATGTAGGCCATTTTTGATTCTTCCATATCCTGGTACATATGATCGCCAATGGGCTGCAGCTTAAACATTTTTTTTAGTCGTATAAGTCCGGTAGCGGGTTTGTTCAAGGTTACTGCCTTTCTGAATGTAAGCCCCTCTTCGGCAAAAAGGCGTTGCAACGGCTCAACATCTTCAAAGCTATTCATGTACCTGAAGCGAATGCATTTATATATTTTATAGTTCATGGCAATGCTACCGTATGCTGCGCTAAACTGTATATCCGTTTTTTTCTTCACATTGCGGGAAGCGTGTGCAATGTCCTCGTAAAAATTCTCCTCTTCCAGTCCGGCATAAACAAACAGGGGTTTGGCATTGTGCGGGGTTTCACTGTAGTAGGTTAAAAAGCCGGGGAACGGTTCAGGGGTTTCCATAATCATCGTGCCTTTTATGCCTACATTGTTTAAACTTTTCACTTGCTCCTCTTTCATCAGGGTGCCATAGGTGTAGATTATCTCGTTAGCCATAGTAGTATAAAATTTTTGTGTTCTCGTAAATATAACAAATTATTTGAACTAAAGTTTCTTCCGGAACCCGCTGAATATGTACTTTTTATAAGGAATTATTTCATTAAATACCCTCCTTGTTGGGCCCCTTGGGAGTTTAATTAAATACCGAAATCTAGGGCACCGGGAAGTAAAACGGATTAAAAATTGGCATGGTTTACAAAGGAGTATGGAGAAGCAC
>JAUIMD010000554.1 GCA_030433225.1 Bacteroidia bacterium | reverse complement strand
GCCCCGCTGCTTCCTTTTAAACTTAAAGGCGTATTGTGGTACCAGGGCGAGGCCAATGTGGACAATTCCTGGGCTTACACCGATATGCTCACCCTGCTGGTAAAAGCGTGGCGCGACAAATTTGAAACGGACTTTGCGTTTTACTACGCCCAAATCGCCCCGTTTATGTACTACCAAAATGACGATGGCGTAAAAATTCGGGATGCCCAACGACGGGCATTGGCGAAAATTCCCAACTCGGGCATGGTGCTGATGAGCGATATTGGAGATACCAGCGACATCCATCCACGCAAAAAATGGGAAGCTGGCCAACGCTTTGCCTCATTAGCATTGAACAAAACCTACGGATTAAAGGAATATCCGGCTTCAGGTCCTTTGTACCAATCGCACGAAATAAAAGGCCAAACGGTGGAAGTTACCTTCAGCAATGCAGAGGGTTTGCATTCCACCCAAAAAGAATTAAGCGGTTTTGAGCTGGCTGGGGCCGACCTCAAATGGTACCCCGCCATGGCAAGCCTGAAGAAAAATAAAGTAACGCTGCAATCCAGTCAGGTAGATAAGCCTGTTTATGTGCGATTCGAATGGAAAAATTCAGTCATCCCCACCCTGTTCAATGGAGATATGTTGCCTGCGTCCAGTTTTACCACAGAAATTTGGTGGCAGGTAAAACACTCATTATAAGCTTAAAATATGATTTCTGCAATCAGCGAAAAACTTAAATTAAAAGAGAAAATTGGCTATGCCATGGGCGATGCCGCTGCTAACCTGGTTTGGCGTGGTGCCCTGGCCTACCTCACCATATTTTATACCGATACGTTTGGACTCACCGCCGCTTCGGCTGCCCTGCTCCTGCTTTTGGTTCGCCTCTCGGACGGGGTAACCGACATTATTATGGGCATGGTAGCAGACCGCACCAACAGCCGCTGGGGTAAATTTCGTCCCTGGGTATTATGGTCGGCTCCCTTGTTGGGTTTGTTTATGGCGCTCACCTTTACTACACCCGATCTTAGCTATTCCGGCAAACTGGTGTGGGCCTACCTGACGTATATTCTGCTCACTCTGGCCTATACCGCCAACAACGTGCCGTACTCGGCATTGATGGGTGTGATTACCCCCAGCACTACCGAGCGTACCAGCCTATCGGGGTTTCGGTTCGCCGGGGCATTTTTAGGGGGTATTCTGGTGATGGGCTTTACCCCCGACCTGGTTAAAATTCTGGGCCGTGGAAACGATGCCACCGGTTACCAATACACCATGTACGTATTTGCAGTGCTGTTGGTAATTATGATGGTCATAACGTATACCAGCACCAAAGAACGGGTAAAACCACAGCAAAGCAGTACAAAATCGTTGAAAGAAGAATTGGTGGATTTAAGCAAAAACATGCCGGCCATTCTCATTCCATTGATTGCCATGACCCTCTTTTTCCATTTCCGGAACCTGCTGACCGGGGCCATTTTTGTGCTGGTAATTGTTGGTACCTACATTTTGCTGAAACGCTTTATCCACAAACCCAAAGACAAACTCAGCCATTCGCAAATGGACATGGTGGATTTGCTGACCAACAAGCCCTGGCTCATTTTGCTGGCGGTAGGGTTTTTATTTATGATGTTCAATGCCGTAAAATACGGCGTGATCCCCTATTACTTTAAGTATTACCTCCACAATGAATTGTTAACCGGAAAATATTTCATAGCCCTTCTCATTATTTCGGTTATTGCCGCCTTGCTTACCGGGCCACTATCAAAGAAATTTGGGAAGCGAAACCTGTTCATGGCTTCGCTGGTTTTGGGAGCAGTATTTTCGGCCGTGTTTTTCTGGTTACCGCCTTCCAACCTCACCCTGATATTTATTTTTGGCTGTGCCGCAGAATTTTTTGCCGCCATTATGCCCACCTTATTTTTTGCCATGCTGGGCGACAGTGCCGATTATTCGGAGTGGAAAAACGGACGCAGAGCCACCGGGCTGATTTTTTCTGCAGGGACCTTCATAAACAAAACCGGGGGTGGATTTGCCGGGGCACTCGTGCTGGTAGTACTGGGCATTTACGGTTACAACGGGCAGGATGCCTCAACGGTTGCCGCAGCCATACCCGCCATGAAACTGCTCATGAGCTGGATTCCCGCCGTATTTGCCCTTTTAGGGCTGGCTTTTATGGCTTTTTACCCCCTAACCCAGCAAAAAACTCAGGAAATAGAAAAAGAGCTGGCACAACAACGCCACCCCTAAAATACAGTGTAAAACATCTTTTGTAAAAACAATCAACAGAAAGCACCCATGAAATACGGACATTTTGACGACACTCATAAAGAATATGTAATCA
>JAUIMD010000553.1 GCA_030433225.1 Bacteroidia bacterium | reverse complement strand
CTTGCTGCGCGATGATATGGTTAAGCTGGCCGTGGAAGTCAGACAGGTCTCATCAGTCAGTTCATCACCGGTTGGCAGGGCGACGGGGGAGCCGCCCTGCCTTTTTCTAAAAGGCTGGCTGCTGGTGTTATTTCGGGTATTGGTACCGGGATGGTGTTTAATGGCGGAGGGAGTACCGGAGGAACCGACATTATTGCCATGATCGTAAACAAGTACAAAGGCATTTCATTGGGAAGAGTGTTGTTGTTTTGCGATTTTATCATCATTGGCAGTTCCTACTTCGTTTTTGGAAGCATCGAAAAAATTGTATACGGTCTAACCGCCATGGCGCTTGCAACCTTTACCGTAGATTTGATGATAAACGGGTTTAAGCAGTCGGTGCAGTTTATGATTGTGAGCAAAGAATTTGAAACCATAGCCAACCGCTTTAACTCCGAATTAAACCGCGGAGTAACCGTAATGGATGGCACAGGATGGTATTCCAAACAACCTGTTAAAATTGTAATGCTCATTGCCAAAAAAAATGAAGTGCGTCGGGTAATGCAAATTGTGCGGGAGTGCGACCCTAAAGCCTTTATTTCCCAGGGTTCGGTGATTGGTACTTATGGCGAAGGCTTTGAAGCCATTTAACGGATCGTTGGAGGGTAAATCAGAATCTTTCTAAAAAATCGCTTTTCGTTCATGCTTTTGCATGGTGGCGGTTTTATCCGGATAAGATTCGTTATACTTGTAGTTACATTGCACCCCGGTGCAACAACTACAAGCCAACAGAAGTGGAACCACACCAGTCAAATTTATCCAATAAGGTACAGTATACCGAAGGTATTTTGAGCATTGTGCTGAATACCTTGCTGTTCGGACTCAAAATGTGGGCAGGCATTGTTTCCAATTCTGTAGCGATACGTGCCGACGCCTGGCATACCTTATCCGATTCCATCAGTTCCATTATTGTAATTTATGCGGCAAAGGTAAGTGCTAAACCGGCCGATAAACGCCACCCCTTTGGGCATGGGCGAGCCGGATTAATTGCCTCCCTGTTTATTGGTTTTTTGCTGTTTGTAATTGCCTACGAGTTTATAAAAGAAGGCGTTTTGCACCTGCGCAATTACCAGTCGGCCACCTTTGGTACGGTTGCGGTGGTCGTCACCATTATCTCCATAGTGGTAAAAGAGGCGATGGCACAATTTGCCTTTTGGGGCTACAAAAAAACAAAAGACGATAGTTTGAAAGCCGATGCCTGGCACCACAGAAGCGACGCCTTCTCTTCATTGATTTTATTGGCAGGAATTTTTTTGGGGGATTATTATTGGTGGGTGGATGGCGTTTTAAGCTTTATTATTGGTGGAATGATGGTGTATGCCGCGTGGGGCATTGTGCAAAACGGAATTAACCGCCTGCTGGGCGAATCTCCCTCCGAGGATTTAAAGGAATCCCTGGTAGTGAAGTGCAACGAATTTTTAGGATACGATGCCAATGTGCATCACATCCACATCCACCGATATGGCGAGCACAGCGAAGTTACTTTTCATATTGTATTGCCCGGTGAATTGTCGCTGGACGATGCCCATAAAGTGGTGGATCCGCTTGAAAAGGAAATCAGGAACACCATGTTTCTGGAGGCCACCATACATATTGATCCGTATAGAAAGAAGAGTTAAGCAAACAAGTATACATCCACCCGTAAAAAGTGGAAGCCTCTGGCAACCTTTTTGCAGGTGATTAAACCAAAAATGCAATTTTATGAAATTTCTGACACCAATTTTAGTGTTGTTTTTCCTGTTTCAGGGGTGTAAAAAGGAAAACGATGTAACCTCTGTACCGGAAGAAACCGTGGAGCGGAATCAATGGGTAGTGAACGTTCTCAGGGCCGATTACCTGTGGGAAAATACCTTGCCCTCAGGCCTGCGACCATCCATTGAACCCGATACCGAAGCGTATTTTTACCGCCTGTTGTACAAAGACGATCGCTGGTCGTACATTACCGATGATTTTAACGGCTTGCTGGATGCCCTTTTTGGGGTATATAAAGATTTTGGCTTTACCTACGTTTTAACCTACATGTATCCACCGGAGCGCGGTAAAAACGATGTGGTGGGCATTGTACAATATGTAATGCCGGATTCTCCTGCCAGCCGTGCCGGTTTAAAAAGAGGAGACGTTTTTTACAGGGTAAACGGTGAGGCGCTCAACACCACCAACTACAATACCTTGCTGGATGCCGATTTTTATACCCTGAAATTTGTGGGAAAAGATGCCCAGAACGAAGTAGTAGAACTGGATAAAACCATAGAAATGGCGGCCGTGGTATTGGAGGAAGATCCCAT
>JAUIMD010000552.1 GCA_030433225.1 Bacteroidia bacterium | reverse complement strand
CGAATATCCGAAAGAGGGGCCTGCCAAACAGTTTTTTGATAAACTTGACAAGTTTGCCTTTTACGAGGATTTGGCCTTGTACGAAGAAACGCTGGACAGTTCTGACCGCTATTTCTTTAAAAAACTGTTGAGCCGTTTTCTGGAAAAAAGCGGGATGAATTATGGCCAGTTACCTAAAGGTCTTTTAAAATTTCATAAATACGAAAAGGGTGCACGCACTCCTTTTGAAGAGCATTGGGTGGAAGGTTGCTTGTACGCCTTACAAAAAGATAAAAATGTAAACATTCATTTTACGATTTCTCCTCAGTTTAAGGAAAAGTTCAGCAAGCTCGAAAAACAAAACAAGGCCGATTATGAAAAAGAGTTCAATGCAAAGCTGAACTTATCATACTCCATTCAGGAGCCGGCAACCGATACCATTGCCGTTACCCTTGACAATGAGCCTTTCCGAACCGGTGAAACTAACGAAATTATGTTCCGTCCGGGAGGTCATGGGGCACTAATTGGCAACCTCGATAAGCTGGATGCCGATGTAATTTTTGTAAAAAACATCGACAATGTGGTGCCCGATCATTTAAAGGAAGATACGGTTACCTATAAAAAATTGATTGGTGGATTGTTAATTAGCCTCAGAAAGCAGGTTTACAGCTACCATAAGGCATTGGATGGTGAAGGAGTAAGCAAAAAACAATTGGATAAAATGTTGACCTTTGCCGCTGAACAACTGCAATTGAAATTGCCCGAGGGAATACATGCTGCCACGGATGAAGAGAAAAAGGCATTTTTGCTTTCTGTTTTTGACCGCCCGTTACGCGTGTGCGGCATGGTGAAAAATGAGGGGGAACCGGGTGGAGGTCCGTTTTGGGTGAAAAACAGCAATGGATCCGAAAGCCTGCAAATTGCAGAAAGTAGCCAGATTGAACTTAGCAATCCAGCTAAAAAGGCCATTTTTGACAGTGCCACGCATTTTAACCCGGTTGACCTGGTGTTGAGTGTGAAAAACTATAAAGGCGAAAAGTACAATTTATTGAACTACCTGGATGAAAGCACCTCGTTTATTGCATACAAGTCAAGCGAAGGAAAAGATTTAAAAGCCCTGGAACGTCCCGGTTTATGGAACGGAGCCATGGCAAACTGGAACACCATTTTTGTAGAAGTTCCATTGGCAACCTTTAATCCGGTAAAAACGGTAAACGATTTATTACGTCCTGAACATCAATAAACAACAAGAATTCTAACATACAACAAAGAGCTGCAGAAATGCAGCTCTTTGTGTTTAGTTATGCCCCAATAAAGGCCTTAAGTTTTTCATCTACCGGCTCAGAAATGCCCAGTTTACCATGTATAACAGCAACTGCCGTTACCGTGGCCTTTATAGCAAGTTTCATGTCCTTTTTACGGTAAACCTCCTGCTCAAAAATATATTTTAATCCCTGCTTTTGTACGTTTAACGTGCAGAAGGCCTCGTCGCCACTGGTTAACGGCGTTTTAAAAGCCATTTCAAGTCGGGCAACAACAAGGTCGGTTCCCTGGTTATGCAATTGGGCAAAATCGAGCCCCAGCGACAGAATAAACTCGTGCCGGGTATGCTCCATGTATTGCTGGTAAACCGAGTTGTTAACAATGCCTTGTAAATCACATTCGTAGTCGCGTACCTTCAGGGTTAATGTAAAGTGTGAATCGGATTTCATCTATCGAAATTTATGTATGTAGTGGGCTAAATTTCAGCAGAATTTTACTACCGGAATTTAACGTTCGCTAAGATACCTGAATTTCCTGAACAATAGATTCTCCGATTTCAATGGATTTCTCATTCATGGGAATGAGCTTATGGTGGCGTTTCGGCAGGGATTTTTTAAGTCCGTCTACAACGTTTTTTTTGCTCACAATGGGTTTCACATGCAACAGTCCGCCAATTACCATCATGTTAAACGTACGCCCCATTTCAAGTTCGGCAGCTTTTTCGGTGGCATCAATCCGGTATATGTTTATGTCTTTTCGGGCTGGATGTCGGGTAATGCCGTTGCCATCGTATAGCAAAGTACCACCCGGTTTTACAAGGGGTTCAAACTTATCCAGCGACGGTTGATTAAGGGCAATCAGGGTGTCGAAGTGAGTGAGCACGGGCGATGCAATTTTATCGTCGCTGAGTATGACTGTAACATTTGCCGTTCCGCCCCGCATTTCGGGTCCGTATGAAGGGAGCCAACTCACCTCCTGTCCGTGCATTAAACCCGCGTAGGCCAGTATTTTTCCCATCGACAGTACTCCCTGGCCACCGAATCCTGAAATAATAATTTCCTCTTTCATCCTATGGTATAACTTGCGGT
>JAUIMD010000551.1 GCA_030433225.1 Bacteroidia bacterium | reverse complement strand
TAATTTATGGTATGAAATCAATTTCCGTTTTTTTAACAGGAACCGTATTGTCCCTTTTCCTGGCCTGCACATCGGTTGAGGATGCAGTGGTTGTGGAAGACCCCATAGTAACGCCAAAATCGGCAGAAAGTATTGTGGAGGCTAACAACAATTTTGCCTTTGCCTTTATAAAAGAAATCAATGCGGCAGAAAAGGAGCCCAACTTTATGGTATCTCCGGTGAGTTTATCGTTGGCATTGGGCATGGCTTACAATGGCTCTCAGGAGGAAACAAAAAAGGCTTTTGAGCACGTGTTGCAATACGATGTTAGCCGCGATATTGTGAATCAGTTTAATAAAAACCTGATGGATGCTCTGGCATCCAGCCAAACGGGTTCGGTGTTGGAAATAGCCAATTCCATATGGATTGATGAACTGTTTCCGGTGAAAGATTCCTTTACATTGCTTAACCAAACCTATTATAATGCCGAAGTGAGAAATCTTGATTTCCTGGCTCCGGCATCCACGGACATTATAAACCAATGGGTATCGGATAAAACACATGAAAAAATTCCTACAATCATAAATGAAACCAAAGGGTATGTATTGTTTTTGATAAATGCCCTGTATTTTAATGCCAACTGGAAATACCAGTTTGATGAAACTTACACTCAAAAACGCCCCTTTTACCCGGCCCCACAGCAGGAGGTATTTGTGGATATGATGAGCATGACCGAGGACCTGAAGTGGTATGAAAACGAGCTTTTCAGTTCCGTTATTTTACCATACGAAGGCGAAAAGTTTAGCATGGTGGTGCTGCTGCCACAGCCGGGTAAAACTACGCATGACGTTGTGGGCGCACTCAATGGTGCCCAATGGAAGGAGTGGCAGCAACAATACCAGGAGGAAGAGGTAGCCGTTACTCTACCCAAATTCAAAATGAGTTACGAAAATAAATTGAACGACGAGTTGATAAATATGGGGTTGGGCATTGCCTTTACCGCCCGTGCCAACTTTAGCGACATCAGTTCTATCCCCATCCTTATTTCCTTTGTATTGCAAAAAACATTTATCGATGTAAAGGAAGAAGGCACCGAAGCAGCCGCTGTTACCGTTATAGGTTTTGAAACCACCGCAATCCCTTCCGAACCCATGCCACAATTTTTTACGGCCGACCGGCCTTTTGTGTATTTTATACAAGACAATGCCACCGGATCCATTTGTTTTGCGGGTAAGGTGGGCAGTCCTGAATACGAGGAATAGGGCAATCGTTTATCTTTGCGGGGTGACTGATGATTTTCCGATACGTAAAATTATTCATGTGGATATGGATGCCTTTTTTGCATCTGTTGAGCAAATGGATCGTCCTGAGCTGCAGGGAAAACCGGTAGCCGTTGGTGGGGGAAGCGAGCGTGGTGTGGTAGCAGCGGCCAGTTACGAGGCCCGTAAATTCGGAGTTCGTTCCGCCATGCCCGGTAGAAGGGCACGTTCCCTATGTCCACAGCTTATTTTTGTAAAACCCCGATTTGAACGGTACAAAGAAATTTCCACTAAAATACGTCACATTTTTTATGAGTATACCGACCTGGTGGAGCCTTTATCGCTGGATGAGGCTTTTCTGGATGTCACCCAAAACCACGTCAACAATCCTTCGGCCACGCACATTGCGCGCGAAATTCGAGAACGCATAAAACAAGAGGTAGGACTGAATGCATCTGCCGGCATATCCATCAATAAATTTACCGCCAAAATTGCCTCTGATATCAACAAGCCCAACGGTCAAAAAACCATTGCTCCTGAGGCGGTAATTGGCTTTTTGGAGGAATTGCCCATTCAAAAGTTTTTTGGGGTTGGAAAGGTCACTGCCAAACGTATGAACCAAATGGGCATATTTAAGGGGAAGGATTTAAAGGCACAGTCGCTGGCTTTTTTGCACCAGAATTTTGGCAAACAAGGCCAGCATTTTTATGACATCGTAAGGGGCATTCAGTACAGCAAGGTTGAGCCGGATCGCATTCGGAAATCGGTGGGCGCCGAAAATACCTTTTCGCAGGATATTTCAAACACTGCCGGAATGCTTGAAAAACTGTCGGAAATAGCCATAGAACTGGAAAAACGTCTCCAGCGAAATTCTTTAAAAGGACGTACGCTCACCCTAAAACTAAAATACAGCGATTTCAGCACCCATACGCGCAGTAAAACCCTGCTGCATTTCGTGGATAAAAAAGCAGAGTTTTTCGATACGGTGGTGGAATTAATGAACCAGGAACCCATTGAACAACCCGTACGCCTTCTCGGCATTTCAATTTCCAACCTTAATAACCATGCGGATTCGGGCAGTGTGCATTACCAATTGAAATTGGATTTTTAG
>JAUIMD010000550.1 GCA_030433225.1 Bacteroidia bacterium | reverse complement strand
TTAAAATATCCTTCGTACTGTGCCCCAACCGATGGATAGGTAACTTTTCCAAATCCATTTACACAATCGCCACTTATGCATTTTACAATGGTGGAAACGGTGGAAGGCAAATAAAAAAACGGCAGGTTTTCGTCCAGCACCAACTGAATCTTTTCAGTGCGGGTTTCATCCAGAGACAGAATTCCTTCATCTTGATTTGATAAGGGCCGAACCGATTCCATAAAACCGGCAATGAGCTGCTTATCGTACATTTGCGCATGCCCCAGCGGGTACAGCAATAAGGATAGGGTTAACAGGAGTAAACGTTGTATCATACATTGGCAATTAATCGCACACAGCAAAATTAAGGTAAGGCTATGGATGTACTGCCCTTAAACGCTTGTTTCAGCAATAGCCCGTTTAATGTACCGCATAACACCCAAACTAAAACTACCCAAATTAGTGCGTGAACCGTATGTTAACTAACAAATAATTTTCTCTTTATTCAGGTGCTGAAATTAACAATTTTTAGACACATCTCCACATGTTTTACAATTAAAGCAGATATAATTTAACATGGCAGAAAAAAAACAGGCCTGATGTACGTACATTCAGGCCTGCGGCTGTATTTTTTAAGGAATGTATTAAAGCATGGGCACACCGCGGTGGCACAACTGAATGGAAAACCCCCAAGGATCGCGTAACATGGCAAGGTGGTCTCCATTGGGCAATTTATCCGGTCCCGATGTTAGGGTGGCGCCGGCTGCCAAAAGCCGTTCAATGGTTTCAGGAACATTGGTGCACACAAACGCCATGTGCAAAATAAGGGGATCCATGTTTTTATAATCCGGTGTTTCTACTTTGGGGTTGCTGTAAATTTCAATCATCACCTCTCCGGATTCGTCGGCTAAAAAGCGTACACCAAAGGGCTCATCACTTCCTCTTTTAACGGTAAATCCAAAATGCTTGCAATACCAATCGGCAACCGCTTTCGTGTCTTCCACCTGAAAGGCAAAATGTTCAATTTTCATATGTAATACGTTTTAAAAGTCAATAAGCATCAAATGTACGGATAATATAAGGAGGTGGATACAGGCCGGTGGCTTTTATTTTAACAAGCGATCCATAAAGTAATTCAACATTTCCTCCAGGGCTTCTTCCACATTGTTTACCTCCGAAAGTTCGGTAAGTCGGGGCAGGTGGCGCGAAAAAAAGATTTGATCGTTCGACATTTCAAACAAGTGGGAGGCCAGGGCGAAGGGGTACCGAAAACCCGGGTTTACTTCCAACAAGATTTTGGATACGGTGGATGCCAGTTCTTTGTAGGCCTTAAAAAAACCTTTGGTATTGTCTTCATCAACACTTTTGGTGTGGTAGGCTTTCCATCCTTCACTGATCACAATTTTGTGCAAAATGCTTTCGTCAACATACGGCACGCCGGGGTTGTCTTTTGAGGCCGTCACCAACGATTTAATCACAATTTTCAGTTTTAGTTTAGGATCCACCACATTGATAAGCTGGATGTCAATCAAATAGCGCACCCACTCCCAATACCAGTTTACCAGGTACAACAGCAGAAAATGTTTGTTTTCGAAATAGCGGTACACCGAGGCTTCTGTTGAGCCAATTTCGGCGGCCAGCTTTTTAAAGGTGAACCATTCAAAGCCGTATGCATCAATTAAATGAATGCTGTACTTTATAATGCGTCGTCCCAGTTTTGAGTCCTGAGGTTCGCGCAGAAACAACCCTTCGTTCAGAATAATTTTAACGCCTACACTCATATTTCGCTTGTAATAGTGTACTTCAATCAACGAATTTCAGAGCTTCAAAAATAAATATTTTACGACCAAATAAGAAAGTTTAACATTAATTTATGATAGTATTGCTATTATTTTTGACAGGTTAATCTATTTTTGTTCTAAATAAAATCTCTTAAATCTAAGCGTATGTCAAAAAATATCTTTTCCAATCTTAAAAGCGACATCCCATCCAGTGTCGTTGTTTTTTTTGTAGCCTTGCCGCTTTGTCTGGGCATTGCTCTTGCCAGTGGTGCTCCATTGTTTTCGGGCCTTATTGCCGGTATTGTAGGGGGCGTAATTGTTGGAAGCCTAAGTGGATCGAACATTGGGGTTAGCGGACCTGCTGCCGGACTGGCTGCCATTGTACTTACCGCAATTGGCACATTAGGCGGGTACGAAAACTTTTTGGTTGCGGTGGTATTAGGAGGGGTGATACAACTGGCTTTTGGTATTTTACGGGCCGGTGTTATTGGCTATTACTTTCCTTCATCGGTCATTAAAGGCATGCTGTCGGGAATTGGAATCATTATTATTCTGAAGCAAATCCCTCACTTTTTTGGTTATGATGCCGACCCCGAA
>JAUIMD010000549.1 GCA_030433225.1 Bacteroidia bacterium | reverse complement strand
GGCGACCCGATAAAATTGCCGCGCCCCTGAGCGATTCCCCCGATATATTGGCCTTCTCCTTTCACCTCAAAATGCACCATGTTTAATGCCGTGGGACACCGGTGCCCCTGCTTATCCACAACTTCCACCTGTACAATAGCCAGGTCGTGGCCATCGGCCAGCATACCTCCGGGGCGTTGCAAGGGTGTGAGTTTTATGGCGTGTGGTTCGCCAGCCGTCAGGCGAACATCCTCACAAACTACCTCTCCATTCGCGGAATAGCCCACCGCTTTCAATTCCCCGGGTTGAAACGCAATGTTTTTAAAGGTGAATAAAAACTGCTTACGCTGTTCGCCTCTCCCCATACTTTTCCCGTTTAAAAAGAGCTCAACCGCGTGGGCGGTAGATACCACGGTAATGTCTTTTACCACCAGTTTAGCGTAATTCCAATGCCCTAAAATGTGCGCTCTCATCGTATCGGTATCCACCCATCCGTCCCAAATCACGCGATGTGCCCAAAAATTATCTTTTGGAATGCGCATGGGGTCAACCTCGCCGCTTCTCCGGTAATTTTCTTCGCCCCGGTGGTGGGTGTTGGTATCGCTAAAAACGATGTTTGCACCTCCGGAACTTACCCGTTTCCCCGTTCCCGGGCGCATTTCCCAATAATCGTACCAGCGCACCACATTTTCGATGGCATGCGAGTCCTGGTTACGGTTGTACTCTGAGGCATCTTTCCCTTTGTACAGAGGACCGGCGCCATCAGGATGGAAGGGCGGCGAAAAGTTGTCCCAGTATTTGCGTAAACCTTCATCGCGGCTGTACTCCATGGCCCACACAGGCTTGTCGGCACTTTTATTAATGTACAGCATTTCTCCACCGTATTCCGCCTCACGGCTGTCCAGCATTTCCCTGCTGCCAATAGCCCTTCCACCATATGGATCATAGGTATCGCGGATGGATTTCATTTCAGCCATGTGTAGTTCGGAGATGTTCTCATTACCGCACTCGTAAAACAATATGCTGGGATTATTTCGGTTGTAAATAATGGCATCCCGCATTAAATCAGTACGTTGTTGCCACCGGTGATCGTCTACATCTTTTTCGGCATCTCCCGCCGGCATGGCCTGGATAATGCCCATTCTGTCACACGATTCTACGTCTTGCTTCCACGGGGTAACATGCATCCAACGCACCATATTGCCATTGCTTTCGCTTATTAAGCGGTTGCTGTAATCGCTTACCCAGGCGGGCACCGACATGCCTACCGAAGGCCATTCATTGCTGGTGCGTTGCGCATAGCCTTTCATCATTATTACCCGGTCGTTTAACAAAATCATGCCATCTTTAAAGGCTGTTTTCCTAAAACCGGTGCGTATTTCCTTACGGTCCACCGCATTTTCATCCACCAATACGGTTGCTTCCACCTGGTATAAATACCCATAGCCCCAGCTCCAAAACGCCATATTGAACAGCGAATCTGCGGCCTGTAATTCCTGCATTTCCATGGGGGCAATGGGGGTTTCTTCCCCCTTAAAACGAGCCACTTCATTCCCGTTCAAATCCCTTATAGTGATGGAAAGCCGGGCATTTACAGAAGCATCGGTTTCGTTGCGCACCTGCGAAGCTACATGCACCATGGCTTTTTTTTGTGCTACATCTATGCCGGTGGCATAAACGTAAGCACCTGTGGTACCCAGCGACGAAAATAAGGGCAGGGTTTGATAAATTTTTCCACCGGTATGCAGGTATACATTTTTGGGAATACCCCCGTAGTTTGCATTAAAATTGATGTTGTTCCATTGGTAAGCTGCACCTGACGCTTTTTCGGTATAGTGCCAGTCGTTATCGGTTTTTACGGCAAGTAGGTTTTGTGCCGGATAGGGTTCCACAAAAGCAGAAATGTCGTAACCAAAAGCCATTACTCCATTTTCGTGCCGGCCAACGAATGTTCCGTTTACATAAACTTCGCCCATTTGGCGCACACCTTCAAATTCAATAAATATTTTTCCCGGCTTTTCACCTTCAGGCAATTGAAACGATTTACGGTACCATGCAATCCCGGTTGAAAGGTCGGCTATGTCGTACTTAAATGCTTCTTCCTGATTCCAGGCGTATGGCAGGGTGATGGATTTCCACTGGGCATCGTTAAATGCAGGGGCTTCCGCTCCCTTCGGGTCGCCAACCTGCAATTTCCAGCCGTGGTTGAAGTTAAACTTTTCACCGGCAAGCACATGCTGCTGCGGCATAAGGAAGGACAAAAAGCCCAAAATACATAGGTAAAATACGTGGAATTTATAGGTGGAATTCATGACGGGTTATTCTTGATTTATTAACGTTAAAGTAACAAATAATTGAGGTAAGTTCAAACCCCAATTGT
>JAUIMD010000548.1 GCA_030433225.1 Bacteroidia bacterium | reverse complement strand
CAAAAGGGAAAACCGGCATTGGTGGTTTCTGCAATGTTGAGTACCTCACCAACCATGATTTATTTTGGACAGGAGGTAGGGGAGCCAGCCGCAGAAAATGCAGGGTTTGGCACCCACTCGCGCACCACTATTTTTGATTATTTTGGCGTACCCCACCATCAAAGGTGGATGAACAATGGCGCATATGACGGCGGACAACTGACGGCGACTGAAAAGGAATTGCGCGACTTTTACCAGCGCGTTTTAAACTTTACCATTCAAAGCAAGGCCCTAATGGGAGCCTATCGCGACATCCACTCGTATAACCGTTTTGCAGGCGGCACGTACAATGCAAAAGTGTATTCTTTCGTGCGGTTTTCTGCAGAAGAACAGTTGGTAATTGTATGCAATTTTGACGATGAAAAACCATACGCCTTTGACCTGCATTTGCCGGGCGAAGTAGTAGCGGATATGGGCCTGAAAAACGGCACGTATGTGCTGGTGGATGCACTGTATGAAAGTACAGAAACAACCCTTAAAATTGACGACGGCAAAGGAGTTAGCCACGTAGATATAGAACCTCTACAATCTTTGGTGTTTAAGGTGAACTAAGAATTTTGTACCACCTTCCTTGTAAATTTGAAAAGATTTTTCAGGAAGGGGATGGGTTAATCCTCCTGGGCAGTACCAATGCCAACAATGTCTTTGTACGCAAAGTAAACGGCCAGTGAGGTGGCCGGAGCAGTGATAAGCACTCCAACTCCCAGGGCCAAAAGTCCTAGAAAGTTGATAAGTCCAAGCACTATAAAGAAGATAAAGAATGAGAACCAGCGTTTGCCGATAAAACGCATTGACACCTTCATGGCGTCAATGGTTTCCAATTGGTGTAAAGTACACAGGGTACACCGAAAATGCCAGTGCTACCGCCAGATAAATACCGGGAAGAATAAAAAGGAGGAATCCGCCGGTTACAGCCAAAAGAGTTAACAAGGTCACCAAAACCAGGGGCATGGTAGACCGAAAACCTTTAAAAAAGTCAGAAATCTGGAAAGGTTTTCCATTTTCCATGTGGTGGGCAAGTATGAACCAGCCTACCGCCAGCGGGCCGGAGATAATAAGTGGGCCAATGGTTGTGGCAGCTCCTACTATCGATAGCAGGCTCATTAAAATAAAATAGAGAACAAATTCGCCGGGATGATCAAAAAACAAGCGAAATCCGCTGCGGATGTACTCCCCGAACTTAAATGGGTAGGTCCGGGTTTTTACCTCTTCTGAACGCTTAAGCAAGTCGTTGGCTGGGGAAAAACTAATGCCACTTTGGTCTGTAATTACTTCCATAAGAACTGTATTGTAGGATGAGTAGAGTCAACGTAAAACGTGTGTACTAAATTAGAAAAGATAATCTTAAAAACCTTTATTCGCTTAAAAACGCATTTCAACCCGTGTATTTTATAGCGAAGTAGAGTGATATCTGTTGCATTTGCTTACCTTGTAGCTGTGTTGCCAGCGGTTTACGTTAGCGCTGACACAGGAAAACAGATAATGCATGAAACCCAATAAAAAGAAAACGTCGGGAAAAGGATTGAGAGGGCATTTGGCCGAGTTAGCCATGAAGGAATTTTTGCTGGAGCCCCGGAAAAATTTCAATTACAAACAAATTGCCAAGCGCATTGGTGTGCGTAAAGTCGCCGAAAAACAAATGTTGCATGTGGTGCTTTCAGAAATGGCCAATAAAGGAAATTTGATTGAAGTTGCAACCGGTAAATACCGACTAAACGATACCGGAGGCCTGGTTACCGGTGTGATTAAACGCGGAAAAGACGGAGTGGCATGGCTGGTGCCGGAGCATGAAGGCGAGGAGGTGCTGATTTCGGACCGCTACCTGAACCGGGCAATGAATGGTGATACGGTAAACGTATTTTTGTTTGCACGAAGACGCCGCCGCCCGCAGGAAGGAGAAGTAGTAGAAATTTTAAAGCGCAGCAACGATACCTTTGTTGGGAAAATGGAAGTGTCCAAGAACTTCGCATTTTTTGTGCCCGATTCAAAATTGGTAGGATACGACATCTTTATTCCGCAGGAGCGTTTAAACAAAGCCAGGGACGGACAGATTGTGGTGGTGAAAATTGTTGACTGGCCTGAAAAAGCCAAAAATCCCATTGGAGAAGTAACCAAGGTGCTGGGCGATGCCGGCGATCATGAAACAGAAATTCATGCCATTTTGGAAGAGTTTGGATTGCCCTACGGCTACCCGGAACACATTGTGGAGCTGGCCAACCAAATAGATGCCGGCATTACCCCCGAAGAAATAAAGAAACGACGCGATTTTAGAAAAGTGACCACGTTTACCATCGACCCGGTGGATGCAAAGGATTTTGAC
>JAUIMD010000547.1 GCA_030433225.1 Bacteroidia bacterium | reverse complement strand
CTCAATTCCATTGTTGTAAATGCATTGCAGGCCGGCGATAACCTAACGGTTAACCAAATTGGTAAGCGCAATAGCTACGCCTATTATTGCAGCTATAATCTTGAAAATATTCAGTTAACGGTACACCAGGAAGGGGAGTTGAACTCTTTGCAGATTTATGGTGAAAATTCGCTGATGAAAAATGCCATAATCCGGCAAAAATCCAATTTTCAAGAGCTTATCATCCGAAATTATTCGCATCAATTTTAATCCTTGCCAATGGTTCGTGTCCTGTTTTGTTTTCTGTTGCTGGTTCCTCAGGTATGCCTGGCTGGCCCAAACGATAACCCAATGATGGCCAAAATTATTTTGGAGCGAAACGACATTTTTGTACAGGTAAATGCAGTTGTGGAAAACAGCGCCCACCTGTTTAAAAATGAGCTTTCGTATCAGCTGCTTCTTTTAAAACGTGCGGGGACATCCAACAGTTACCAAAAGGAGGAGCACACCGGTGAATTTACCATTCTGCCCAATGAGAAAAAGTCGGTTGCTCAACTAAAACTAAGCCTGAATAACAGCGAGGAAGTGAAGGTGTTTTTGTTTGTGAGGGAGGGAAAAACACTGCTTGCACAGGATGTGATTATTATAAACGATGTTGAAGAAATTTACCGGAATACCTCTATTACAGAAGAGCAAATTGCCATTAAAGGGCTGGTAATTGACGAGGTGAAAACGAAAATAGGAAAGGATTTCTACGATATTTTTTATCAGAAATACCTGCAAAGTGGCGAGCAGTATTCCTTTATTATAAACATAAACGAAAAACCGTTTATTGGCGGAAGGGGCAGTCTGGTTTCGGTACAAATCGGTGACCATAAGTTATTTGAATTTCAGGCCCGCCCCGATGAAGATTTGCTGAAACAGGCAGCGGATTATTCCCTTACACTGATTAAAAATTATAACCAAAACAATAAAAATTACGAGAAGATATATTGACCAAAACTTTTCATTAACCAATTTAAAACCTACAAAATGAATGCATTAAAAATTCTAATTGCGGCATGCATGGTATGTGGCGCAGCACGGCTCTCTGCGCAGGAAATGGTGTACAAACCCATAAACCCGGCTTTTGGCGGGGATACGTTTAATTACCAGTGGTTGTTAAGCTCAGCCGAGGCACAAAACCCCTTTACTGAGGGAGCAGATTACACCTACGAGCAACAATCAGAAATTGACAGTTTTACCGAAAGCTTAAATCGTCAATTGCTCAATAAGCTTACGAGCGATTTGTTTAAGGAGCAGTTTGGCGAAGGAAAAATTGAAGAGGGAACCTACATGTTTGGTAGCCTCGTGCTCGACATTACCCCCTCGTCCGATGGCCTTTTAATCAATATCTTAGATACCGGAAACGGAGATCAAACGCAAATTATAATTCCTGGATAAGATGCTTAAAAGGGTTTTTATGGTGGCTGTTATCCTGGCCGTTTTGGCAGGATGCAGTACCCGGATAAAACAACCTTTTAAAACCGAAGCAGCCAGGATAGGGGAGAATACCACTCCCGAAAACCTCATTTTAAAAGGTGTGGAACCTGTTGAACCCATTGTGGTGGGCGTGTATAAATTTCGCGACCAAACCGGGCAATACAAACAGGTTGAAAACGGAACCAGCTGGAGTACAGCTGTTACGCAGGGGGCAACCACCATCCTGCTAAAATCTCTTGAAGATTCCCGGTGGTTTATTCCACTTGAACGGGAAAATGTGAGCAATTTACTCAATGAACGCCAAATCATTCGTTCTACCCGGCAGCAGTACGATGCACAGGGCAGGGCAGTGAGTGAGTCGGATTTGCTGCCGCCCCTGCTGTTTGCCGGGGTGATATTGGAAGGAGGAGTGATCTCCTACGATTCGAACATAATTACCGGAGGCAGTGGCGCCCGCTACTTTGGAACCGGAGCTTCCAGTAAATACAGGGAAGACCGCATTACCATTTATTTAAGGGCCGTTTCAACCTCCAACGGGAAGATTCTGAAAACGGTGTATACCTCTAAAACGATTTTGTCGCAGGCACTGTCGGCCAGTATTTTTCGCTATGTGGATGTGAAACGACTGCTGGAAGTGGAAGTTGGCATAACACAAAATGAACCCAAACAACTGGCCGTGAAGGAAGCCATCGACAAGGCCGTGGAAGACCTGATTATTGAAGGTATTATAGACGGATTGTGGCAGCCCAAAGGGGGCGAAATGGTTGTGGACCGGGTAAAAGCGGAACATGAACAAGAAGTGTTAGCGGCAAGCCGGCTGAAACTGTACAACCGAAAATACCTGACCCGACGTTCAAAGAATTCTTTTGGAATAAGCCTGGCCGGGGCAAAGATGGATGG
>JAUIMD010000546.1 GCA_030433225.1 Bacteroidia bacterium | reverse complement strand
TGGTTTCTCCATCCTCGTCCAGGGAATTGTTACTGTTTCCCTGATCGGGATGTTCATCGCTGTGAAAAAATTCAAATCCCTGAAAATTTTCATCCACTACAATGGGAGAACTGGGCGGGTTTGAATCCCAGTCCACCCCTGTGCCAGTATGCTGGGAATGCAGGTGTAAAGTACCTGCAAAGAGTAGAGCCAGCATGATACTGAATACATTGGTTTTCATGTTGTATGTATTAGAAGTTAATATTGGTTAGCAAAAACATGTTCCTTTTTAGTAGCGCAGTATAACGCCTTACTTTACCAAAATTTTACGGGTGGTTAATTGATTGTTATATGCTGCTTTTACAAAATAAACACCTGCAGGATACGATTTCATTGAAACGCGATTGGTGTTGGTCACATTTTGCACCATTACACCACTTAGGTTGTAAACTTGTACATTACTGTTGCCTGAAAGGAAAATTTCCTTATCCCGTGCAAATATTTTTAAGGCGTCCGCTGCAATTCCATTTACCGATACCGGCAAATCGCCATACACCTTTAAATCATGAATACGTGCTGTTTGAATGGTTGGAATACCGGAGGAAGAAAAGCGCAACATCACATTCTCCATAAAAATTCCATCGGCCCAACTCATACCGTAACCTGAGGGTTCACAACGGATAGGATTTGGAGTATCTTCACCGGTAAAAGGGTCGCGTGTAAAGCTATACAAATAGGCTTCTCCGGGTTGGTAACGCAGGGTATCCCAGGTGGTTCCATCATCCAGGCTAATTTCGCACAGTACCCCTCTTCTTTTTCCTCCGGTGCTGGAGTGTGTCCATTGAATCATTTCAACGAATGGGATGCTTCTTAAGTCAACGGTAAAATAGCCTCGCAAGGTATGAATGGCAGAATAAACGGTATCAAAACGGCTTATTTCCACAAAACCATCCGTAACATAAGGAGAGTTGTCTCCTGAGCCGGTTGCCATTTCGTCCCGGTATCCGTAAGATGATTTCCATTCTGGTGCAAAGGCACATTGATAAAAGGAATAGCCTACGGTAGATCCTCCACCATTAATGATAGGTGCCTCTGTTTCCAGTTCCTTATATCCCCAAATAATGGTTTCACCGTCCTCATCCAGTTTGTGTTCACTGTTTCCTGAATTTGGGTCATTATCCGTGTGGAAAAATTCAAATCCCTGAAAATTCTCGTCAATAAGTAACGGAGAACCAGGTTGAATTTCGTAGGTATCCCAATCAACACCGGTACCTTCGTCCTGTGCGTTGGAAACCCAGCTACCCAGCAATAAGGCAGCAACTAAAGGAGTAAAGATTTTAATTTTCATAACAACTAGTTTTATATGTGTAATTAGTACTAAAGGTCAATTATCGTGCTGTTTTCAGCGTTTTCTTTTTGTTTACATTCGCCCAACCATAATAGGTTAACGATAAATCTACGGCTTTTTCTTTAAAGAAATAACTGGAAACAAGGGCAACCAACATCAACACAATGTGGCTCCAAACGCCAATCATGTATTTGTGCTGCTGAAAGTTTAAGTCGCCCAGGTCAATCAAGAGTCTCGACGCTCCTCCAAATTCCATTGGCGTAGAGGTAAGCAGGGCATACAGGGTAAATAATATACTTCCTAAAATTCCCATATACAGCCCCTTTTTATTGGCTTTTTTGCTGAATATACCCAGCAGGAACATTCCGGCAATACCCCCGGAGAAAATCGCATATAAGGTAAAGATGATGCCCAGCACACCTTTTCCGCCCATTTTTACGTAAAACAGCGCCACCGCAATGGAACCGGCTCCTGCCAATACAATAAAAAGCCGACTCAACAGCATTTGTTTTTTTTCCGGGGTATCGGGTTTCCAGCGCAGGTAATAATCTTCCAGGCAAATGGCCGACAGGCAGTTTAAATCGGAGTCGAGGCTGGAAAACGCCGCAGCAATTAAAGCCGATAGAATCAGGCCAATTACCCCCACCGGAAATTTAGACATGATAAAAATGGGGAATACCTGATCGGGCCGTATTCCTTCAGGCAGTGGATCGCCAGATATTTGATAGTATGCAAACAATGCGGTGCCAATAAACATAAACAAGGCCCACACCGGTACACTTAACAATACGCCTATTAAGGATGCTTTTATGGCTTCTTTATCAGTTTTTGCTGAAGTTGTTATTGTAATATCTAAACCACGCAATTTATCGATTTTATCATAGTCAATTTCAGGAAAAACAATCTGTTCTTTTATCCCCAATGAATAGTTGCCCATGCCATCGAACGACTTCCCAGATAATCCACGGAAATCTCTAATTCTAGGTATTGAAATCGTGATTAATCTATCAAGAAACTCATACATTTTTTTCTTTCTA
>JAUIMD010000545.1 GCA_030433225.1 Bacteroidia bacterium | reverse complement strand
GTTGGCAAAATCGCTGGGAAATATAAATGTTACCATAGGAGAGGATACTGACACCGCCGGAGCCATCGAATATTTTGGGTCGCATCATGTTGCAGCCACTAATAAGGATGTGGTTATTGACCCGCAAAATAAAATTGTAACGGGCCCCTGTTATATGCTGGATGCCCGCATAAGCGAAATTGAATACAATACAAGCGAGGTGGTGAAAGCTGTTCTGGATTTAATGGAGGATTAAGTGGCAGTGCACATTTGGTGAGGCATGGGGAAGTCCGAATTTCATTTCCAACAATTTAGCATACAGCAGGATGGGGTGGCCATGAAGGTGGGCATTGATGGCGTTTTGTTGGGAGCCTGGGTGCAGGTGCATAAGAACCTGAAAACAGCCCTTGATATAGGCACCGGTACCGGTTTGTTGGCACTTATGCTGGCGCAAAAAAGTAAACAATTAAACATTGATGCAGTAGAGCTGGATGCCGATGCATGCAGGGTTGCCACGCAAAACGTTGCGACATCCGCTTTTTCAACTCAGGTAAGGGTGATGCATGTTTCTTTTCAGGAGTATGCCCGAAGTTCCCGCAGGCATTACGATGTTATTGTTTCCAACCCACCTTTTTTTGATGAAGCCATAAAACCTGCCGATTCGGCCCGAAAAACCGCACGCCATAATGATGCCCTGCCGCTTGTTGATTTTATTTCGGGAGCCGCCCGTCTTTTAAAAAATACCGGAACACTGTACTTTATCTATACCTCCAAAATGCAGGCCACCTTGGAGCAGCACCTACTGGATGCCGGTTTGCATGTTCAGCAAAAAGTATACGTAAAACCCAGCCCCGAAAAAGAACCGAACCGGGTGATGTACGCCGTACGAAAAACTCCCGGTACCAGCACCCAGTCTACCATTGCTATTCGTGAAAAGGGGCGGTATTCGGATGTTTACCGGGAATGGACCCGTGATTTTTATCTAGATTTAAAATAAAAAAGCCGGCTGAATTTTCAGCCGGCTTTTGGTATTCTTTCAACTGCCTGATTATTTAACCACAAAGCGGTTTAAAATAATATGCGCAACAAATCCTACAACCAATAAAATACCGGCTGCAGAAAGCGTGGAATTTGATGTGGTGTGCATTAAGCCCGGAATGATAAGTACCAAAGCTCCGATAAGAACCAAAATTACCCCTGCATATTTCAAAATGTCTTTCATCTCAGTATATTTTGTTTTATGATAATTCGCTGTTATTCCTGAAATTGTCAGGCGTCAAATTTATTTAATTCGGATGCGTTTTGCAAAAAAAAGAGAAAACATTCCCAAATAAAATACGTTAAAGTGGTGCATTAAAGGTATTCGCCCTTTTTTATCCCTTAAAATGGACAATAAACAACACATAATCAGTGCTGAATTGCAACGCTGGTACACAACCTATAAACGTGATTTGCCTTGGCGTAGTACCCGCGACCCATATATAATTTGGGTGTCGGAGGTTGTATTGCAGCAAACACGCGTTGCACAAGGGCTGGCCTATTTCAACCGTTTTGTGGAGCGTTTCCCGAAGGTGCACGACCTTGCAGCTGCCCGGCAAGAGGAGGTGTTGAAGTTGTGGCAAGGCCTGGGGTATTACAGCAGGGCACGTAACATGCACACTGCGGCACAGCAGGTGATGGAGCAGTTGAACGGCGTTTTTCCTCACGAATACAAAACCCTGTTGCAGCTAAAAGGCGTAGGGGAGTATACTGCCGCCGCCGTTGCTTCCATAAGTGCCAATGCCCCGGTTGCCGTGGTAGATGGAAACGTGGACAGGGTGATTAGTCGCTTGTTTTGCATGGAGGAACCGGTAAACTCAACGTCAGGGAAAAAAAAGGTAAAGCAACTGGCCGAATCCATTTTGGATAAGCACCATGCCGGAAATCACAACCAGGCGGTAATGGAGCTTGGGGCCTTAATATGTACACCTAAAAACCCGGATTGTACGGCGTGTCCGTTGGAGCGGTTTTGCCAGTCGAGGGCAGAAAACCGTGCCTTGGATTTTCCCGTAAAACAAAAAAAAGTGAAGCAGCGAAAACGGTTTTTTCAGTATTTTTTTGTGCAGGCACAAGGGCAGGTATTCTTGGGGAAAAGACCTCCCGGAGATATTTGGGAAGGCCTGTATCAGTTGGTTTTGCTGGAGACGGATAAAAAACCTGACGCCGGTACTGCACTTATGGAGTTTAACCGAACCTTTAACCTGTCTCCCGACGAATATACATTGTTAAGTGCCGAAAAGGAATACAAGCATGTATTGAGTCACCAGGTAATTTTTGCCACTTTTTATGCTTTGCAATTGGATGCAGATAGGCCCCTCGAAGGCCATGGCTACGAGAAATTTCAGCT
>JAUIMD010000544.1 GCA_030433225.1 Bacteroidia bacterium | reverse complement strand
CGCACATTCCCATACACCAGCGAATGCAATCCACAAGAGTTATTGCCCAGCATTCCACCCAATACACAGCGGTTAGCGGTAGAGGTTTCGGGGCCAAAAAGGCGGTTGTGCTTTTTTAGGTATTGATTCAATTCATCCAGCACTATGCCGGGTTGAATGTGTACCCAGTTTTCCTCATCGTTTACCTCCAATACCTGGTTCATGTACCTCGAAACATCCACAATAAGGCCCGACCCAACAACTTGTCCTGCCAGCGAAGTACCGGCACCTCTTGGTATAATTGGGCAATTTTGAGCATTGGCCCAAAGGATTATTTTTTGCACATCCCTGTCGTTTTTGGGGAACGCAACGCCCACCGGTTTTTCGTAATAAATAGAGGCGTCGGTTGCGTAAATTTCCCGGTATACAGGGGTTATTTTAACCTTACCGTCAAGGGTGGTAGCAAGCTCATGGAGTGAAGTGTGGAGTTTTTCAAGTATCATGCGATTGTTGTGGATTGTATGGGTTAGCGATAGGCCATTTTAGCAAAGATAAACAGGAAAAGGAAATGCAGGCGGGGATTGGGCAATTACTTTGTTTGGCGTTTACCTTTTGCGCCTTTCTTTTTCTTTTGAACCGAATAACCGAAGCGCCCAATGTGTTTTCCCTGCTCGTAATAATTGCCGTGTGCATAATTCACCAGTCCGGCATCCCCAAGTAGAAAGGCATTGGTTTGGCTGTTTAGGTAGCGTTCGTCGGCTTGTACGTGTACCACCTCAGCCATAAACATATCATGTGAGCCCAGGGGGATGATTTCGGTTACCTTGCACTCAATGTTTACCGGCGCTTCTTCAATGGTGGGTGCATTCACCACCTGTGCCTTGCCCGGTGTAAGGTGCATGGCCTTAAATTTGTCAACGTTTTTACCACTTTTCACACCACACCAGTCCGTGGCCTTTGCCAGTTCTTTGGTGGTAAGGTTAATCACAAATTCACGATTTTTTTTAATGATGTTGTACGAGTGCCGACCCGGGCGTACCGAAATGTAACACATGGGAGGGTTGGTGCAAAGGGTGCCTGTCCAGGCAATGGTAATAATGTTGTATTCCGCCTCATTTGCCCCGCAACTTACCATTACGGCAGGTAGCGGATAAATCATATTGCCGGGTTTAAAGCTGATTTTTGGCATACAAAGGAGGAGGCATCAAATAATTACGATGTGTTTTTTTTGCGTAATTTTTTCGCAGTAGTGGCACAACAGCGAAACATTTTCCTTATCCAACACCTTAAATTTGGTGGTAATGTTCTGGTGGTTGGTGATGCATTTGGGATTGAAGCATTTCACTATACCTTCAATCGAATCTGGCAGCTTTACCTTTTTTTTATCCACCACCACATAATCCTTAATAATGTTGAGTTTGGCATTGGGAGCTACCAATGCAATTTTGTCAATGTCGGTTTCCTGAAAAAAAGTTTCCGAAATTTTAATAATGCCCTTTTTTACCAGTTGCTTGCTTTCAAAGTTGGTACCAAACGTAATCATGGTTTTGGTTTTTTCAAGCTCCAGTATCGAAATTACATCAAACAGGTTGTTGGCCGGTATTTGGTCAATCACGGTGCCGTTTTCCAGGGCGCTTACTACTAATTCTTTTTTAGACATGGTGCTTAAAAATTAAATCAAACCTAATGCATTTGCAATGATGGCCATACGGGCAAACACCCCGTTTTTAGCCTGCTCAAAATAATAGGCCTTGGGGTTTTCGTCCACATCGGTGGAAATTTCGTTAACCCTGGGCAGAGGGTGCAGCACCCGCATGTTGGGCTTGGTATTGTCCAGCATGTAGTTTTTTAACTCGTAAATGTTCTTCACCTTCTCGTATTCCATCGGGTCGGTAAAGCGCTCTTTTTGCACCCGTGTTATGTATAATATATCGGCCACCGAAATAATATCGGTAAACTCAGAGTGCTCGTAATAAGGTATGTTGCGCTTGTTTAAATACTGTTTGTACTCTTTGGGCATTTCCAGCACTTTGGGAGCAATAAAATTAAACAAGGGGGTAAAGTGCGACATGGCCATTAACAGCGAGTGAACCGTACGTCCGTATTTCAGGTCGCCCACCATAAAAACATTCAGGTTGTCCAGTGTGCCCTGTGTTTTTTGGATGGAGTACAAATCCAGCATGGTTTGGGATGGATGTTGGTTGGCACCGTCTCCTGCATTAATCACCGGTACCGATGCCTGCTCCGAAGCATATTTGGCACTGCCTTCCAACGGATGCCGCATTACAATAAGGTCGGCATAATTGCTCACCATTTTAATGGTATCTTTTAAGGTTTCTCCTTTGGTGGAACTGGACGAATTGGCGTCAGAAAAACCAATTACGCGCCCA
>JAUIMD010000543.1 GCA_030433225.1 Bacteroidia bacterium | reverse complement strand
TGTTATGCAACGTGACAATGCATCTGAGCCGCAAGTGGCTGCACGAATACACAACCAAATGGCAGACACCGAACGCCAAAAACTGTCAGATTTTGTGATTTTTAACGATGGCAGGCAATTTGTGCTGCCACAACTACAAACATGTTTACAACAACTGGGCGGCACAAGCGGCCAGCAAAAATAATTAACAGCATACTATGGGTACATTAAAATGGATTACGGGAGGGTTAGGATTTGTGTTGACCGGCCCGATAGGAGGAATAATTGGCCTGGCAGCAGGGTATCTTATTGAAGAAATGGCCAAAGGAACCGATACTTTTGTGCCGCCGGGTGGCCAACGTCAACAAAACCAGTCTACGCGCAGGGGCGATTTCACCTTATCGTTTCTGGTACTGATTGCCGCGGTAATGAAAGCCGACGGCAAAGTACTGAAATCGGAACTGGATTTTGTAAAACAATACCTGCTGAAGATGTATGGCGAAACCCACGCACGAGAGGCTGTTCGAACCCTGGGAGACATTTTAAAGCAACACATCCCCATACAGGACGTTTCGCGCCAAATACGGCACAATATGGATTATGACTCGCGCGTACAACTTACCCACCTGCTTTTTGCCGTGGCAGCTGCCGACGGTACGGTTTCCAGCATTGAGGTGGACACCATAAAAATGATTGCAGGGGCCATGGGCATTACGCCCAACGACTGGACTTCTATAAAAGCCATGTTTGTTACCGACCAACATTGGGCTTACAAAATTTTGGAGGTGGACCCCAATGCCAGTAACGAAGATATAAAAAAGGCCTACCGAAAAATGGCCGTTAAGTTTCATCCGGATAAGGTGGCCCATTTAGGGGAAGAGTATCAGGCACAAGCCAAGGAGAAATTTCAGAAAGTAAACCAGGCGTACGAGGAACTGAAAAAACAGAAAAACCTGAACTAAGCCTAATTCCTAAGGAATGTTAGAAAAACTGTTTTTTAGAAGCAATAATTTTACCCCTACATTTAATATTTTACTTTTGCCAAAAATTTTGATCCAACAGATATGTTAAAAGATATTTTATCTATTTCAGGTAAATCAGGATTGTACAAGCTGATTACCCAGGGAAAAAACCATGTAATTGTAGAGTCGTTAACCGATGGCAAACGCTTGCCCGTGCATTCGTACACCAAAATCAGTGCCTTAACCGACATTGCGGTTTACACCATGAGTGAAGAAATTCCTTTAGAAGAGGTGATGGTGAAAATTTTCACGATGGAAGGCGGAAAACCTGCTTCGGTAAAACCTACGGGGAGCAGCAACGAACTAAAAGACTATTTTGAAGATGCCTTGCCCGAATACGATCGTGACAAAGTGTATATTTCAGACATTAAAAAAATTGTACGCTGGTACGACGAGCTGGTAAAACATCAACTGATTGACCCGGAGCAATACGCAAAAGAGAAGGAAGAACTGGAGAAAGCGCTTGAAGAAGCACAATCCAAAGAAAACGCATAAACATGAAAAGGAGTGGCAACAGCTACTCCTTTTTTAATTTTAACGGAACAATTCGCCCGCTGTACGACATGGACGATTGGTTGCTGGGTGAGATGTTCAGCGATGCACTTCCGTTTTCATATATCTCCAGAAAAATACGGTAACTTACCACTTCTTTTGAAGCCTCTGCACGCAACGTATAAATGTTTCGTTTTTCATCAATTTCAATTTCTTTTTCCTCCAGTTTCGAGTGAAACTTAAGGCCCGAATCTCCATAAATGTCTACCATCATTTGGGTAGTACCAAAAAACGGAAGAAAGGAGGCCACCGAATCCCCCATCACCTGTAATCCGTAATAATCTCCGTTAATGGGTACCTGACCTCCACCCCGCCCTGTGGCCGTTTCTGCATCAAAAAAGTAATAGCCCATATCCAGCAGACCCTTCACTTCATCAAGGCGTGCCTGCGCTTCCTGCGCTTTTTGCGCTTTACGTTCATCAGAAGTTAGTCCCGGCGTTCCACACGCCACAGCGGCAAGCACCAAAATAACGGTTAAAATGCTGTTTTTCATTTGTGTAGTTTGTTTGTTTGCAATTGATGAAGGTAATAATATTTTCAGAAAACACGAGGGATGCAAAGGGGTAAAACAAAAAAAGGCCGTAATAACGACCTTTTCCTGTTGGTATAACAACCTTCTAGTTCAGTTTTCGTTTAATGCTACACCCCTTACTGGTGGTGGCATTCACGGCTATGTCTTTACCTGAACCTACTGCAACCAATGCATTTTTAAGGTAGGTTTCAGAAACTGCGTCTTTGTCTTTTGCATTATCGTCGATGGCACCTTTGTAAACAAGCTCCATGTCGCTGTCAAATAAAAATACGTGTGGCGTTGTTT
>JAUIMD010000542.1 GCA_030433225.1 Bacteroidia bacterium | reverse complement strand
CCACCATTCCTTTTTCACCTTACAGTGCCTATGTTGGGGTTAAGGCACCCGACCTGCCGCGTGATCGGTACTACTACGACACCGGTAATGCGTACACGTTTGATGTGGCTACCGTAAACGACCAGGGAAATGCCGTTTCGATGGCAAACGTAGAGGTTACCCTCTATAAAATAAGCTGGCGCTGGTGGTGGAGTTCAGGAGAAGATAACCTGGGATATTACATAGGCCGAAACAATTACGAGAGCCGTACCACACGCACCATACGTACAGTAAACGGCAAAGGAACCGTCACATTTCAACTAAACGACCATGACTGGGGACGCTATTATTTAAAGGTGACCCTGCCCAACGGACATTCGTGCGGAAAAGTGGTGTATTTCGACTGGCCCTATGGCAACCGAAAAGATGGACCCGGCGGCGCCACACTGCTGCAATTTACCTCCGATAAAAAAGAGTATGTAGTGGGGGAAGAAGTACACCTGAACCTTCCTGGTGGCGACCAGGCACGGGCGTTGGTGAGCATCGAAAACGGCTCCTCCATTGTAAAAGACTTTTGGGTGGATTTAAAGGAAAAGCAAAACAAAGTATCCTTTTTGGTGGAGCCGGAAATGGCGCCCAACGTATTTGTGAATGTCACGCTCATTCAGCCACATGCAAATACGGCTAACGACAATCCCATACGCATGTACGGTATTATTCCTGTTTTGGTGGAAGATCCGGCTACCCGTTTGCAACCCGAAATTTCCATTCCCGATGTCATTGAGCCGGAAACCACTGTGCAGATTAAGGTAACGGAAAAGAACGGGAAGAAAATGACCTATACCCTGGCGGTTGTAGAAGAGGGACTGCTGGATTTGACCAACTTTAAAACCCCCGATTTGCATGCCGCTTTTTATGCGCGCGAGGCGCACGGTATTGCTACCTGGGATTTGTACGATGAGGTGACAGGTGCTTTTGGCGGAACCCTGGAAAAGATTTTTGCCATTGGTGGAGACGATGCCCTGAACGAAAAAAGTAAGAAAGAAGCCAACCGCTTTAAGCCGGTGGTAAAATATTTTGGCCCCTTTACGCTGGAAGCCGGAAAAACAGCCACCTTGCCGTATACGATGCCACGGTATATAGGTGCCGTTCGCACCATGGTAATTGCCGGGGATCAGGGAAAATATGGCCATGCCGAAAAAAGTTCGAAAGTAAAAAGCACCCTAATGGTGTTGGGTACCTTGCCCCGTGTTTTGGGCCCGCAGGAAAGTGTGAAGCTGCCGGTAACCCTTTTTGCCATGAATCCCAGGGTGAAAAACGTAAACGTATCCGTAAATACCGAAGGAAACCTAAAGGTGGTAGGTGAGGCGCAAAAATCCCTCACATTTGCAGAAGAAGGGGAGCAAATGTTGTATTTCGACCTGAAGACAACCGCCAATACAGGTATGGGTAAAGTGCACATTGTGGCAACAGGGGGCGGTAAAACGGCGCACTACGATGTGGAACTGAACGTACGCCACCCCTTGCAAAAAGTAACCACTACACAAACCCTGCTGGTGCAGCCGGGCGAGCAAATTGACCAGGCTGTTAATTTACCGGGCATGGCCGGCACAAATGCCTTGCAGGTAGATGTTTCTGCCATACCCGCCATGAACCTGACCAAGCGATTGGATTACCTCATCCGGTATCCCTATGGGTGCATAGAACAAACTACCTCGGCTGTATTTCCGCAAATTTACGTGAGCGGATTAATGGAGCTGAGCGATGCCCGACAAAAGCAAATTCAGGAAAATGTGCAGCAGGGCATACGGCGCATTCAAAACTTTCAGGTGAGTTCGGGTGGATTTTCGTATTGGCCCGGGGGCAGCGAGGCCGACAATTGGGGAAGCAATTATGCCGGACATTTTTTATTGGAAGCCGAAAAAATGGGCTTTTATGTACCCTCTCAGTTAAAATCCAAATGGATAAGCTATCAGAAAAAGGTAGCCAACGATTTTACCAATCCCTACCAAACTTCCAACTCGTACCGGTACCGGGAAGGGGCACAGGCCTACCGCCTGTATACCTTAGCGTTGGCTGGCCAGCCGGCATATGGAGCCATGAACAGGCTCTGGAATAATAAAAAGCTAAACAAGCAAAGCAAATGGTTGCTGGCACTGGCATATGCACATGCTGGCCGACCCGAAACGGCCTTGGAATTGCTGGATGTACGCGACCTGGATGTGGAGGAGTACACGGATATGGGATTTAGTTATGGATCGGCTTTTCGGGATAAAGCCATTTTGCTGGAAACTTTAACGGCCACCAAATACAAGGATGAGGCCTACAACCTTGTGCTGCAGGTAAGCAAGGTACTCAACTCTGACCAATGGTTATCCACACAGGAAACAGC
>JAUIMD010000541.1 GCA_030433225.1 Bacteroidia bacterium | reverse complement strand
TTAACGCCAGGGGTGTTATTCGCCTGGATGCTTCTTTGAAAGTATATGCGGTTTCTGCTGGTAGGGCGATAATCGATTTCTATACTACAGAGAATGAAATGTTGTTTCGCGGCGTCATTGCGGTTGCCAACAATACTAAACCAAACGAAGAACGCATTGATGATGTTTGGCTGGAAGACAGTGATTTGCTGAAAATACGGTTTCTTCAGCCTTTAGACTCCTTTCCTGATGAGCGGTTGAAAGAACTTGTGAAAGTGGAGGTTCTATTGCCCGATGAAGCCTATGAAAAAAGGGGGGACTGGGTAGACATTCTGGATGCCTACCTTTCCGACAGACGAACACTATTGGTGGTGCGGCTCTCGCGTGAAATTCAACCGCATGAGACCGTAGTAGTAACAGTTCAGGAAAATCTGCTAAACGGAGACCAAAATGAAGAGGGCACCCGTGAGTTTATTGTCCCTGCCAAAGCTACTGCAGTTTCGGATGTACAACAAGATGAAGTGCGTGTATTTCCTAACCCGGTTTCCGAAACCTTGCAAATCAGGTCGTTGCAGCCTATGGCTGAAATTCAGGTGTACGATGTAGGAGGCCGGCTTTGGAAAACTGTCGCTCCCGCAAATACACAGCAAAAATCCATTGATGTGAGACGTTTGCCCGAGGGGGTGTACATTTTAAAAATTACCAATGGGTCGAAGGAAGTAGTGAAAACCTCCTTTTCAAAAAAATAGATACGTTACAAACGCAAATGATGGCCTGAAATAGGGTAGTATTTACGCTCTAATTCAGGCCGTATTTTTTTTAGGAAGGTGGGAATACTTTGTGTGGAGCAGGACATTTTATTGAAAAAGCCGTATTTTTAATACGCTAACCAATAAAAAACCCGTGCAAACAATCCCGGCCAATTCACCTTTTACCATCCAAAGAACTGCCCCAAATGGAGTAATCTGGAGAAAAAGAGTGCTACGTTATGTACAAACCGGCTACCTGTTACACCTAATGGCTTTGGCCGGAATCGCAGGATTCATCCTGTTTTTAAAGCTCACCTTGCGCGCCTTTCATGAGGGACAGGTAGGTATGACAGTTTTAAACCTTTACCTCACCTTGTACTTTTTTAGTTTGCCCATATTTAGTCAACTGGATGCGCGTAGCCGGTATCAGAATTATAAGATGATAAAAGATAAATTTTACGCGTACGGATTTGATGAACGTATCGTTCGTCCTTTTGTGTTTTCTAAATGTCAGCGTGATGCCATTGTTGTGGCTGCCAAAGACTTAAATCTTCATGACAAGCTTCAATCCCATTTTCATCAACTGGGTTTTCGGTGGTACCATATTTTGCCGCACCTGGTGGTAAAAAACCCTAAACTGTTATTCACTAAAACTTACTGGCAAAAAACTTTGTTTGTTAAGACATATCAATCAAGGTACTTTTTATGGTAGAACCACTTATTCAGGTTTCTGATATAAGTTTAACGTATGGAGATCAACAAGTTGTTGATCGGGTATCGTTCAGCTTACAAAGAGGGCGTATAATGGCGTTAATAGGACCTAATGGGGCCGGGAAAAGCTCCACCATGCGCATTTTAGCAGGCTTGGTTAAACCTGATTCAGGAACGCTGTCCACTTCAAATGCATCCATCAAAACCTTTCATGCTCTCAATCGCATGGCAGGTTTTTTTATTGAGGCTCCGTCATTTTATACGTATTTAACGGCCAGCCAAAACCTACAGCTTCTTTTAAAAATTAAGGGGGGCAATGCATCCATCTCCAGTCTGCTTGCCATGGTTGGATTAAAAAATGCGGCACATAAAAAAGTGGGGCATTTCTCTAAAGGGATGAAACAGCGGCTTGGTATTGCCCAGGCGTTAATCAATAATCCGGATTTATTAGTGTTAGATGAGCCTTTTCATGGCCTGGATCCCGAGGTGAAATTGTTTCTTATGGAACTCATCCGAAAATTAGCCCGCGAACAGCAAAAGGCCATTTTGGTTTCGTCGCACCAGCTCCACGACATGGAGGAACTGGCAGATGATTTTATGCTGCTCCACCAGGGTAAAGTACATTTAACCGGACAGCTTTCCGAGTTTCAAAAGCAGCGCCAAAAGGTAACCTTCTGGTTTTCCGATCCGGTGCCGGATGCATCCTTACAAGGCTTGCAGGGGGTAACCCGGCATGGCCAATGGCCAAATGCCTTGCAGGCATCCTTAGGCATTACAGAAACCACTGATGTATTGAAATTGTGTAGTGACTTAGGGCACTATCCATACAAAGTAGAACGTGAAAATTTGTTGCACAGCAAATACATGGAGATTGCAGAATGATAACATTAATTTACCTGGAATTGTATAAGTTAATTCACCAGCGCCGCACCTG
>JAUIMD010000540.1 GCA_030433225.1 Bacteroidia bacterium | reverse complement strand
CAAAACCGGGGTCAAGAAAATCGTGTTCGCCTGCACCTGCCAGGGTGTAGTGTGCGGTAAATCCGCAAGCCCGCAGCAGTGATGCAGTATAGTTGCTAAGGGCTTTGCAATCGCCATACGATAAGCGATCCACGGTTTCGGCCGGAAAAGGCTGGAGGCCGCCTATGCCTATGGCAATATTGATGTACCGGTTTTTTTGTTGCGCATAGTGGTAAATGGTTTGTATTTTATCATACTCACTCATGTCATCATTCAAAAGGCTTTTAACCTTTTCCAGGGTTTCTGGCGGAACAATGCCCCGGTCTTTGTTCAGTTCGTAGCAAAATTTACCAAGGCTGCTCCAGCTGTCCAATGTTCCTTCATATCCATCAATTTCGAAACGTGTAGGGGCAATAACAACCATCGGGCCCCAGTTCTCCAGCGGTGCAGAAAGTGGTTCGTGGGTGGGTGCTTCGTAGTTGCGTAACTGCCAGGTGTATATTTTTTTGCCGTCGTCGGACGTGGTGATCTTTGCCTTCTCAAGGTTGCGTTCCTGCCAGCGTACCTCATAGTCGGCGGGTGCAATAAGTTCACATGAGGCAAATTGTACAGAAGTGTTGTACCCCTCAAAGGCATACCAGTTATTGAGGTAGTATGCCGTTTTAAGTTTACGCTCAAAGGTGAATTCAACGGTAAAGGGGTACGTATTTTCCATAGGGTCTATGTATTTAACCCGCTGGTCATCATACAACGAAATGCCTGAAATTGCGCTGTAATCTTCAATGTCTTCCATTTTAATTCGGCGCAGTTTCTTCCCATCTTTGTCGTACACGTTTGCTTCAATATCACTTAAAGAAACAAATTTGCTGTAATACTCGGTGAAGTAGCTTTTGGGTTTTCCACTCTCCTTTAAAATGGTTAACACATATTTTTCTGTCATCACTACTTTGTCCACGTCTACTACTTCCACCCGGGTGGATTTTTCGCGTACCACAGCATCAGCATTGGTCAGTAGTTCTTTGGGAATAGCACTGGCGGCATATTCTGCCACTGTTTTAGAAGCCAGGGGCTGTAAAAACAATAAGCAGGTTGCCAGCAGGTTAAAGGTTCGCAGTAGTTTCATTCTTTTTCAGGATAATGGGTTCAGCATGTTTTTCGATAATAACACCGTACAGTTGTTTTAATTGTCCGTATTCTTCCGGCTGATAAATGGTTTTGTCACGTGAAAATTTATAGGTTACGGTAATGGTGTTTCCCAATGCCTGGTAGTTGATTAACACGGATGCGGAGTTGTCGGGCAATTTAATGTGTACCGGCGTTGGCAATTCGGCAATGCTTAGGTTCTTTGGGATTGTAAACCGGCTAATCATTGTTTTATGTTCCCCAATCGCAAAATCAATGGGGTAAATTCGTTCTTCAAGTTTGAAGGGGTTGCTTTCCACCTTTTCGAATAAAAAGGGGTTTAAGGTAATCATATCCCCAACCTGCTGTACCATATTGCTGATTTTAACGCTGTATTTGTCTTTAAGTGGCTGGTATATGGCCTCAATGTTTTCAATGTTGCTGGAGGTGATACGCAATCCCGGAAAACGAGTTTCCAGGTGCTGAAGGTATTCATCTTCGCTCGCATAAGCTTTAAACGAATTTCGAAATTTGTAAGCGGAGTAATCTTTTCTGCTGTATTGAATGTTTCCTTCTAACGACAAGTCATCGTTTAGTTTTAAGGTATACATCATGGTTTGATCATCACCTTTGTCCATGGTTAAATCAATCCATCTTCCGCTTTCATTGGTTACCAGTCGGGCATATTGATTGAGGCACCGGGTAGGGAGCATGCCCAGGGGAATGTTTTCATCAGTAGCATCCAGTAAATATTCCTCGTCTCCGATTTTTGCCCATACAATCACATAGTTCAGTTTATCGTAACTGGGGTAGTATTTATTTAAAACACCATTTTCACGCGTGCTCATCACTACGGGTAACGATGGAATATCGAGTTTTTGGAGCAATTGCAGCAGCATGAGGTTAATTTCTGCTGAATTGGCTTCCCCCTCTTTAAAAACGCTCGAAAGACTGGTAGTGCTGGAGAATAAACGTTCCACCCCGTTCCATTTTATTTTTTTTACGGCTTCGTAGGCTGCCTCCATTTGAGTGTACGGCGTGTCATACGTTTGCTCAATGTCCTTAATAATGTCCGATAAGTATCCTGCGCCATTGTAAAGTACTCCAGCAAAATAATCGTTTGCGGCAAGGCGGTCATTCACAGCTTCCCAGCTGGTGGAGTAATTCTTAAACACCGATCCCGGAATGAAAATATTTAAGATATCAAATTCAAATTTAGAGGTGTAATTATTGGCGGAATTGATGTGAGGTTCTGGCTTAAAGGCCGCAACG
>JAUIMD010000017.1 GCA_030433225.1 Bacteroidia bacterium | reverse complement strand
CCTGGGTAATCGGGTTTTTTTTGCTGTTGAGCCAATACGGTAAAATGCAAAAAACAATGGCAAATAAGGAAGCTCCACCAAAAATGACGATACGCCTGAGGAGTTGAAAGGTGGAACCGATGAACAGAGGCAGTCTCACCTGTTTAACCGAACCGGCCTTTTCGGTGGCTACATCCATCACCGCCATGCCCAATAGGGGGAAAATGAAAAATACCATTCCGAAAATGGGCGTTACATGATGCGAGGTAACGGTTACTGCCATGAGCGATATGGCCCGCAGCAAGTAAATGATTTTGCCGTTTTTCACCCACAAATAAATTTCGGGCAAGGCGTGCATTAAAATAGAAATACCCACGATGCTGGGCAATTGTCCGAAAATATGTAGGGTTTCTACAAAGGATGACGAAAATACGGCAAACAGGGCGGCATACCCGGCAGCGGTTCTATTGCCGGTAAGCAACAGGGCAAAACGGTACACCCCGGTAATAAACAAAACAATGGCAATAAGGGCTAGTGTAAACATGCCAAATTTCAGTCCGCCAATGAGCGAAAGCAAGCCAATTGCCTGGTGAACCAAAGGAGGGTAGCCCATAACGGTAAAACCGGTGTACCACTTATAGCTCCAGGCTTCAAACCAGTTTTCGGCATAATGTCCTGCAAAAAACAAATGAATGAGGGCATCGTATGTGTTTTCCAACGTAAAAAATATGGCTGACCCATGAAAAACCAGGGCAATTAATAAGGCAGCTATGAGGTATTTGTTGGATTTTTCCAGCATGTACAAAAGGTACTGTTGATTATCTGTAAATATAACAAAAATGCGGTCGGTGAAACGTCGAATTTCGTTGGTCTAAAGAAAACTACCATTGGTCGACACTTAAAGCAGGCACAGCTAAAAACTTAAATAATAGGCGTTTTAGCGCATACTTTTGTAGGGAATAAAAAACAAACGTGATGAAAATATTAGCAATAGACGATCAACAACTGGTACTGTTACCCCTGCAAAAAAGATTATTGGAAATGGGATATGACGTACTCATATCCACCCGAGTAAATGACGCAAAAAAAGTGTTCTCCACCTTTAAGCCCGACCTGGTAATTGTTGACATGAACATGCCCGAAGTTTCGGGGGTGGAAATGGTTAAGTTCATTCGCAAGGAGCACCAATCGAACATCCCTGTTATGGTTTTATCGGGCAATACCAATACTCAGCTTATTGTGGAATGCTATGATTTGGGAATTAACGATTACATGAAGAAACCCCTTAGTTTAGACGAGGTTAGTGCCCGGGTAAAACGCTTGTTAGGTCCTGGTTCCAAAAGCATTAAAGAAAACATTTCGCCCAACACCATTATTCAGCAACGATGCGTAGGCGTGGTTATTCCTTGCTACAACGAAGAGGAGCGCCTGTTAAGTACTGAATTCACTCAGTTTGTGGATACGCATTCGGGGTACCACCTGTGCTTTGTAAACGATGGCAGTAAGGACAATACCTTAGATGTGTTGTATAAACTCAGAGAAGGACGCGAAGATTACGTAACGGTGTACAATTGCGAGAAAAACGGCGGAAAAGCAGAAGCCGTTCGCCTGGGTATGTTGCACATGGCCCAAAGAGATGACCTGGATTACATTGGCTTTCTGGATGCCGACCTATCCACCGACCTGTCGGATTTTGACGACCTTACGGATACCATAGAAAAAACTGATTTTAAAATTGTTAGCGGATCGCGCATTAGTCGGATGGGAGCTAACATTACCAAAGAGTCTGCCCGAAAAATAATCAGCCTAACGGTCAATTATATTATACGTAAAATTTTGGGTATGGAATTTAAAGACACTCAGTGTGGGGCAAAAATTATGGAAAAGGAAATTATTAACATTGCCTTTCAGGAGAAGTTTTTAACCCGTTGGTTATTTGATGTGGAAATTTTTATGCGCATGAAAAAACATTTTGGCACCGAAAAAGCACAAAGTTACATTTGCGAGCAGCCGCTAAAACGCTGGATACATGCCGATGGCTCTAAATTGTCGATGAAAGATTCCATGAAAATTATTTTTCAACTGGCGCAAATCGGGTGGTCGTACAATAAAAAACCCCTGATGGTATAACGCGGCTGTCCTTATTAAAAAAGGGAGACACGCAAAGCAAGAAAAGTTGATTGAACCTGCAGTAAGGGAATAATCAACTTTTTTTGTGTTCATGGGTCAATATTCCGTACTGTTTGGTATTTTGCATGTTAAATACGTGCGTATGTGGCGAAATCTTCCCGGCTTAATTCAACAAATTAAAATAACCCTGCAAACTCCCAGGTGGAGGAAGGCACTGGTAATTGCACTGTTATCGGATGTGCTCAGTTTCGCCTTTTTATGGGCAGTTCCCGTTCAATGGGGGATTGAAGCCGTTACCGTTATAGTGATGTTGTGGGTGCTTGGGTTTCGTTGGTCGTGGCTGTTTGCCCTGGTTATTGAAGCTATACCGGTATTGCAAATTTTTCCATCGTGGACATTGGTAGTTCTTGCCATGGCCGGTACCGAGGAAAATGAGCCTACAAAGGGTTAAGCAATGGGTTTCCCGAACTTATCCACCTTTAAGTGCCTGAAATTCACCGACCAGTTTTCTATTAAGCCGGTCAGCATTTCGTTGTACTCATCAAATAAAAACTTACGCACGTTGTTTTCGGGCAACGGAATGTTGCGAATGCGGCGGTAATAGGAATTAGCAAATTCAGCCGATGCCTTGTCCAATATGGTAAACAGTTCTTCGGCTGTGGGGGTTATATCGTCTTCCATTTTTAAACGGTAGGCAAATCGTGTGCGCATATCCACAAAGGTCTGGTCCTTTTCATTTATGACATGCCTGCGCAAAACAAAAGTGAAAATAAATCCATTGTCTTCGCTTGGATAACGCGGGGTTAAACTCACTTCGAGGGGTTTAACAATGTTAAATCGGATTTTTTGAGCGTTGTAAATCAATTCCACGTCATTGCTGACAAACGTTTTTTCCTCCTGGTTGGGATATTTTTTTATGTCGTACCGGTTTATATCGTACATGTGCTTGTAAAATTTAAGACGCAAAATTAATAGAATAGGCGGGCGACAAAGCACGATGCCCTTTTTTTTAACGAATGTTTAATGCCGGTTGCGATGTTTCAAGTCTGTGCTGAGGGATAAAAAGAAAGCTGCCGGAAATTCCAACAGCTTTCATTCCAATCAATTGTTCTTTATCGAACTATTTTGAGGGATTTTTTGGCGCCGTTGTTATCGGTGATACTCACTACATACACACCTCCGGGTAATGCATCCAATGACAGGTATTGCGTTTGGGTTTCGTGCATTAGTTGTTTGCCGTTTAACGAATGCATTAAAGCAATCGAAACCGTTTCGCTAAAATATACCTGGTTGTTATGGGTTGTTATATGTACTCCACTTTCTGTAATATTTTTCACGCCAACATTAATACCTGCCCAGCGTGGGTCGCCTACGGGGCCTCCATCGGTTGCAAAGGTGAGCGCAGGAGAACCACTTTTCAGGGTGAGGTCGTAACTTTCCGGGGCTTCGTACTGCGGATCCGTTTCCACGTAGTTTTCCACTTCCGTCCACTCGTTGTCGGTACTGTAAATTCCATCTACATCATGAAAAATGGTGTTTTTAATAATGTCGGTTACGGTTGGCTTAATGTCAAACAAGAAAGATTCCGTTCCGTTGGGATCAAGGCTGGAGATGATGCAGTTGGTCATGGTAAAGGATGAGCCTTCCGCAGCATTTACCGAGAAGGTATTACGTGCATCACCGTGTTCCCCAATTTTACGGTGGAAAGTACAGTGGTCAAACTCCATTTTAATGACATATTCCGCATTGTCGTAGTTAATAAAAAGCTCATTGTATCCATCAATGGTAGAGTTTTCCATGCGGTAGTGTTTAATGCAGGCGCGTGAACCAAACGAAAGAAACTGGCACATCCAGCCTCCTTCACTATCGAGGTCATGAAAATAGCAATTGGAAAAAAGTACGGTATCCACATAACATTTAGGTTCGCCCCACAAGCCCATAAGGCCGTTGTTGTATGCATGTACTTCACAGTTGATGAGCTTAATAAATTTGGCTCCGTCTCCGGCCTGGTCGGCTTTTATAAAATAGTCGCCGGAGTAGCTGCCGTTAAACTCAATGCCTTCTGCGATAATCCCCGATGTGGCTGTTTGGCCAAACCGAAATCCGTCGGTAATCACTTCGGGCTTCACGGCTGCGCCCGCCTGGGCTTTAAAGGTGAGTTCTTTCCCTCCGTCCATGATAAGGGTTTGGTTTTGGTCGTATAATCCACCATCGTCCAAAATTAACACATCGCCGCTGGAGGCATCATCAATGGCTTTTTGCAGGTCGGCTCCTGATGCTACCGGAATTTCGGCAGCCTTTGCAGTAAAAAATGTGGCAAGGGCACATGCCATAAGTGTAAATAGTTTTGCTTTCATACTTTTAAATTAAAGATTAACAGATGTTTGTATTAATTTTATGCCTTCAAAAGTAGGTAAATTGCGTGCTGAAAATATGTAAACCATGTGGGCTATATGTGTAAAATTCAGGGGTATTTGTTACCATTTAGGTGGGAAGCGGTACATATTTCCCAAATCCATTGTTTTGAGATTTTTTGCAGGGATTAAAAAAAGGGATCGTTTAATTTCTGCCAGAAAGTTTTGGCGCAATTTGTACAACCCATAGTGCATTTTGATGATTTGACGAATTTCAGATGCCCGATGTTTATTCCCTGCCCTTTCAAAATGGGCATCCTCCTTATCTTTGAATTTCGATAGGCAAACCTACAGGGTTTAACCAACGGATATCAGCAGTATTTTAAAACGTGTACAATTATGAAACCTTTCTTTTTTGCTTTACTTAGCCTCTTTGGGCTCGTGCAGCTTTCAATTTCTCAGGATTTTGGTCGTAAACAAACCCTAAATGCCAATTGGTATTTTAACCTTGGCGATGTGCAATATGGAGGTCGCGAATACATGGATTGCAGCAAATGGCAAAAGGTTGAGTTGCCGCACGACTGGTCCGTTCGGCAGCATGCCAGCCCTGAATTAGCCAGTTGTACAGGTTACCTTCCGGGTGGAATTGGCTGGTATCGTCAGCACCTGCAAATTCCTGCTGAAGAGGCTGGCAACAAAGTATACATCTATTTTGAAGGGGTATACAACAACAGTGAGGTGTTTATTAACGGAAAATGGCTAGGCAAACGCCCTAATGGCTACATTTCATTTTTATACGATCTTACCCCTTACATAAAATGGGGCGAAGAAAACAGCATCGCCGTACGGGTGGATCACAGCAACGATGCCGATTCGCGCTGGTATACGGGGTCGGGGATTTACCGCGATGTGCACCTTGTGTATGCCAATCCGGTGCATATCAATCTTTGGGGCGTATCGTACCAGGCGCAGAAAAAAGGAAATGGGAGCCTTATTCAGGTGCAAACTTCCATAAAAAACAATTCGGAGGCAGCAAACCTTCGCATAGTTTACGACGTATTGGATGTTGATGGAAGGACCGTGGCCACCGCTACTGTTAAGGGTTCAGCGGTGGGGCAGGCGGTTACCGAATTTAAACAAGCATTGCAGCTTAGTCAGCCCAACTTGTGGAGTACCAAAAATCCGTACCTATATACGTTAAAAACAACCGTTTATAAAGGGAGTAAACAAGTTGATGAAAGCACCATACCCCTTGGAATACGCTACCTGCACTTTGATGCGTCCACCGGTTTCTCATTAAATGGAGAAAACATGAAAATTAAAGGGGTGTGCCTACATCACGATGCCGGGGTATTGGGGGCTGCGGTACCCAAATCAGTATGGCGCTATCGCTTGCAGCAATTGAAAAGTCTTGGATGCAATGCCATACGAACCAGCCATAATCCACAGGCAACCGATTTATATGACCTGTGCGACGAGCTGGGCTTTTTGGTAATGGATGAGGCGTTTGATGAATGGGAATACCCCAAAAATAAATGGATTGAAGGGTGGAACAAAGGCAAACCGGGCCATCAGGGATCGTCCGATTATTTCAGAGAATGGGGTGCCCGCGATTTAAAAGATATGGTACTGCGCGATAGAAAACACCCATCCATTTTTATGTGGAGTATTGGTAATGAGGTGGATTACCCAAACGATCCGTATTCGCACCCTATTTTAGACGATGAGGGTATTGGGCAGCACCATACTTCGGGCTTTAAATCGGAACGACCGCGTGCCGAACGTTTAGGCGAAATTGCTACCGAGTTGGTTGAGGTGGTGAAAAAAGCAGATAGTTCCCGCCCGGTTACCGCGGCATTGGCAGGGGCAGTTATGTCAAATTTTACCGATTACCCTTTTGTGCTGGATGTGGTGGGCTACAACTACACAGAAAACAAATACGACGAGCACCATCAAACATATCCTGAGCGTATTTTATATGGAAGTGAAAACCGCCACGATTTGCCGGCCTGGTATGCGGTTAAAAACAACGAATTTATCTTTGGCCAGTTTTTATGGACCGGGTTTGATTACCTCGGGGAATCAGGCCCATGGCCATCGCGAGGATTTACCACCGGACTGATTAACCTGGCAGGCGACATTAAACCCCGTGGCTATTTTAGAAAAGCGTTATGGAGTGATGAGCCTATGGTGTATTTAGGGTCGTATCGCATGTATCGTGGCAATTGGGTGTCGATGGACGCTCCACACACCTGGAACTACGACAAAAATGCCAACGTACGGGTGGCGTGTTACACCAATTGCGACGAAGCTGAGCTATGGCTGAATGGTGAGGTAATTGGGAAGAAAAAAGCCTACGATGAGGCCACCGGCATTATCTATTGGGATGTTACCTATGCGCCTGGTGAATTAAAAGTGGTAGCCTATAAAAACGGCGAAATGGCCGCGCGCGATTCCATTTTTAGCAATACCATGCCTGCATCTATTTCAGTGGATGCCTGGCCTGCCACAGACGGGGGCAACTTTCGCATACTTGAGGTAAATATTTTGGATGCAAACGGAAACAAATCCATTTTAGCCGATAATGAAATTCATTGCCGTATTTCGGGCGGAACCCTGTTAGGACTGGAGAACGCGAGCAACAATGCAGCCGATGATTTTTTGGATAGCCGCCAGCGTTGCATCAATGGCAAACTGCTTATTTATGCGCGAAAAGATGCGGACAAACCCATGACGGTTCGCCTGTATTCTCCTTTGCTCGAATCGGTACAGCTGGAAGTTAATTAGCTACACCTTGTCTTTGTACCATTCGTGTTTACCACCCTGTGCATGGGCATACGTTTTTTCGAGCAATGCGGCAATTTCGTCCTCCTGCATAGGGGTAAAATTTCGGGCTACTTCCATGTTATGGCGGAGGTGATCCAGGTTGTTCATTCCCGAAATTAAAGACGATACAGGCAAACTCATGGAGAAACGCAGGCATTCGTCAATGGTGGCAATGCCTTCATTTACAATGGCTCCGGAGGCAACCGATTTCATCCCGATAATGCCAATGTTGCGTTTTAGCAGGAGGGGTATTATTTCCTGTGAAAAACTGAGGTAGTGGTGGTCCAGCACATTGAGGGGCATTTGTACGGTTTCCCAGTCAAAATCAAGTTCCAGCATGGCTTTGTGAATATCTGGTCGGGTATGTCCGGTAAAGCCAATGTGATGCACCACACCCTCTTCTTTCATTTTGCGTGCAAAATCCAATACGCCACTGGTTTTAATTTTTTCTACCGCTTCCAGGCTTTCAATTTCATGAAACTGCCACAAATCCAGGTAGTCGGTTTGCAAACGTTTCAGGCTGCTTTCAAGGTGAATACGGGCTGTTTCGGGGTCTCTGCCATGGTGTTTGGTCATGAGCACAGCCTTTTTTCGGTAACCGTCCTGCAAGGCCAGGCCCATCATTTCCTCACTTCTCCCTTTATTATAATCCCATGCGTTGTCCAAAAAATTCACTCCATTGTCCAATGCTTCCCGAATAAGCTTTACCGATGTTTCTTCCGTTATAAACCGGTCGCCAATGTGGTATCCGCCAACACCCAATATGGATACCTGCAATTCTGATTTACCGAGTTTTCGGTACGGAATACCGTTTTTAATGAAGGAGGAGGAAAGGCCTGCGAGGGAAAGCCCGGCCATGGCAGCTGCTGTGGTTTTAATAAAATTGCGCCTTTTCATAGAAGTTTTTATTAACTCTAACAATTGAAAACACCATCGGTTCGATAAGCGGATGCTATACGGCGGGCATAAAAAAGAAGCTTAACATCTGGTTTAGCAGGTTGGTTTGGCTAATGTGCAGGTTAAGCTTCCACGTTTACGTTTGTGAGTTGCCCCAAAAAAAGAATGTGAGGCGATACGCCTTTGGATTAATTGGCTGAGGCCTCTTTGCTGTGAATTTTAGAGTTCACTTTTTCTTTAATTTTTTCTTCGGCCACATGCGCTTTGTTTCGCATTTCAGCGGCAACATCGTTCAGCTTTTCTTTCATTTCATCCACTTTTTCACCAATGGTTTCTGAAACTTCTTTCGAAGATTTTTTAACCTGTTTGGCAATTTTCTTGCGTGTTTTCGATCCTTTGTCCGGTGCAAATAAAATTCCGGTTACTGCTCCAACGGCTGCTCCGGCCAATAATCCTACTAATGCATTTGTGAGTCCTTTATTCATGGCTTTACTTTTTTATAATGAATACTATTTATTTAAAATGATTTCATTCTTAGTATAGAAAAAACTATACCACATCCGGGGAAATAAACCCGGCGTGTAGTAAGGTTCTAACATTCAGTAAAGTAAAAGAAATAGAAGCTAGAATATGGGAAAGATGGGGTGTGCAATTCTTCCCCACTTTACGGTAAAAATGGGGAATTTTTTGGCTCTGTAATCGTTGCCGGAGTAGGGGTTGCGTACCTGCTTTTTAGCCCGGGTTTACATCTACTACAAGCTATTTAAGCAGAATCCGGCATAAAATACACCGATTAAACGTTCAAATTGGGCAGTACAAAGCATCGGGTGTTCGGGTGCAGGCGAATCCATAACCCCGGGTTGGCATTGAGTTGCTCCATCGCCTCATCCGGATGTATTGAAATTGGGGTTTGAAGTACCCGGGAAAAGGTTTGAATTTTGGCCGGAGCCGAATCGGCATCCACTACGGATTGTACGATTTTTTTTGCCTGTAAAATAGCGGCGGGCCCAAGGGTGAGTATGTATTTTGCAGCTTTGCATTCGTTTTCATCTGCCTGGCTGATTTCGCTTCCACCCGCTTTAAATTTATTGATATGGTGGTGCAGAATGGTGCTGGAAATGGGAATAATTCCAGCGAGGTGATGAGCTTTTGCACCCGAAAAAGGTTTGATATACGCCAGGTGAGACGCCTTATTTGCCTCAGGGCCATGTCCGATAAAAAAGATATCCAGGCCTCCCAATGTTTCCAGTTTGGTAAGGTAGCTGATTAAAGCCGATTCCAAATTGTTGGTGTCGGTTTGCATAGGGGTAAAACTTTTGATTTTACGAAAGAAATCATCCCCCAGGATGCGTTCAAAATCACGAACAAAACTTAGGCTGTTTTTCATACCCATAGGGGCAAGGGCATCTTGCGTAAAAACATTGAGACGCGCCAATAACGCATCCTGCTCTGCGGTTTTGGCAATTTTACCCAGCAATCGGTGCAATTCCTGGGCACCTCTTCCGCCAAGCAAGGCAATGTTAATGTCGCCATCTTTCTCCTCTGCGGTTTTATACAGCTCCTGAAGCATGGCCTTGCCAACGGCAGCCTCATTTTCCAGCACAATAGGAGTTATGCCTTTATCTTTAAAGGAGATGAATGGCTGCGTTGATTTTGCCAACCATATGTTTTGTTGATCTACGTATCGGTGAAATGCGGTGTTGTTTTCTTTCATGTCCGGAATGCTGTATTGCTCTATAGTGCCAGACTTATTTTGGCGGGTTAAGTATAAAAAAAACTACCGAGGTGAACAACTCCCGGTAGTTTTAACATATTCTTTAAACCTAAAGGTTAAAACTGAAATTCCATTTGCAGGCGGGCCATCAGGTGATCTTTCCCACCGGCATTTTCGTGCAGTGTAACATCTCCCTGCAGCTTAAAGTTGTGCCCTATAAAGTATCTGCTAACCGCCAACGTGTACTCGGTAATGTCAGAGTTATACTTTGTTTCGTTGGGTTTGGTAAAGGAGTAGCGTCCTGAAAGTTCGAGGTTGTTTTTAAAAACGTAACCCGTTTGAATGTTGGCTCCGTACCCTGTGTAATATACATCCACCACTTCGCCATCGTTGTTGTAAACAAATTCGTTCCCATCTGTAACGGAGCGATTTCCGCCTTCAATCATCAGAGAAAATCCACGGTATTTAAACAATAAGTCGGCGCCAATATTCAGTAAGTCTGCTTCGCCACCAATAACGCTGCCAACCTGACCCCGGTCCTTGTACGCATCCACATTATAGTTTGAATATACGGCAATGGCCAGTTTCGGGGTTTGCTCACGGGTGATGTCGGCCAATATATAATCACCTTTTGAGGTGAAGGCACCTAAGGGCTGAAATTCCAGCTTTCCGGTTACGCTGAGGCCGGGAGAGTAATCGTTGGAACGTATTCCGTCGCCTGAAGTTAAGGCCCAGCGGTCAATAAAAACAGCTTCGCCAATTTTAAATTTATGGTGGAGCTGCACCCCGGCATCCCTGTCGATGTTGTAATAGTGGTTAAAAATTGAGCGGTCTACCAATTGTAAGTCCGCCGAGGATACCACACGTTCCCGGTTCCCGGGAAGTTTACCCTGACCAAACCACAGTTCCACATTGTTTATTTTGTATTTAATAATGGCATCACGCACGTAGCCGCCAACCACATCGTACTCAATTTTATACACCAGGTTTTTATTGAGGAAATATCCGTCAAATTTAATACGTGCACGTTTTACCCATGCTTTGTTTTCAAATCCTGATTCTGAATCGGAGGCGTTTAATGTATTCTGGAAATCCCAACGAGTTTGGATTCTTGTACGAAATTTGAGGTAAAACAGGTCATCTTCCGTTTTAAACTGAATGCCTTTACCTACCTGTGCACTAACATCACTTGTTTGAGCAAAACCTGCTCCCATCGCAGCGAACGAAAGAAATGCTGCTACTAAAATTTTTCTCATTCTTATTTTAAATTGATGAGCTAATTCCTTGATTATTATTCTCTCAAGCACGTTTAAAAAATGCGCTAATAAGTCGGCAAATGTAATATATATTACAAAAGATGTACACGAATGTTAAAAGTTTTTTGTTCGCTTCAATAGTTTACGTCTGGATTAAATTTAAATATTGGGTGCTTTATGGAATGAAGAAGTGTGGCTTTTTGGACCTGAAATTTTATGTAACATTAGGCAGTGCCGGGGCATCAACGGCAGTTGGATGCCTATTTTCTACCTGAGTTGGAGCGCCGGTACAAGGTACTATCACTCAGGAAATGGAACTGAAATTTTTTGTGCGCGTTGATGCGAGGAGAATTAAATTATTGGGTGGTTACTTCCCGATACAGAAAGTGTAAAATGTCTTGTTATTAGGTTGTTATGAATTTTAGGCAACAAATAAGCAACAAAATAAATCAAAAAATGGAACGTGGTATGGCAAATAAAGACAAAGTTCTAGCTAAAGTTATTAAATCAAATACACTTTCTTAAAACTTAAAGGCATAAAAAAACCGCCTCTCAAAAAGAAGCGGTTTCCGAATCAAACACCTCAACCCTTAGGCCACGGTCATTGTACCCAGATGAACGCTGTTAGCAACATCGGTAGCATCCTCGGACATAAAGCCCAGGAATACCTCAACGTCGTCCCCGCTAAAGTCGTTCGGCAGGTTCAGTGTGGCAGCCCCATCACTTCTTACAGCACCTGAAGTTAGGTACACCGATATGTTTTTGGCCGGACTGTAAGCCAATAGAAGTGCCACATCCGTTGCAGCGGCACTCCCGGAACCGGAGGTATCGTCCCAGGCATACGCCACTTCACCCGGGGTATCCGAAACGGCTGAAGCATTAACTGCTCCCGTCAGGTTTCCCCTACTTACCAGTACCTTGGAATAATCCAATGTAAAATCCGGATACGCACCTGTGATCGCATTCCCTAACTAGTACGACATGGCACTGTTAAACTGGGTTTTCTTTGTTGCATACAACTTGAAACCGAGCCGTACAAATGCCGTCATCGACTGCAGGAAGTTCAATACGAGGGCAAATTTGGATCGTTGATCCAATTGTCCCTGGGTTTTGGGATTCGCTACATTGGCCGGTTTAATGCGCATGTAATCGATTCCCTTCCACGAAGCCCCAACAACGTTCCCCAGTTTCCCTGAGAAACCTCCTAATACACCTTGAGAAATCTTTCCCATAACCTTTAAATTTTTAAATGAAACAATCAATTTTCAGGGGCAAACCTTCGGACTTGGTACGGAGAAGGTCCGGCTTTGGTCCCTGGTTGCCCCCTTGCTGGATCGGGTATCAAAAAGTGAACAATCAAACATCTTCTAATCCATTTACTCCAGAATTCCTTCAGGTGCAATGCCAAGTCGTCAAGGTGGACGGAAGGGCAGGGTGCGGCTTCATTGAACGCTTAGGCATCCAAAAAACTAAGGGGCTGCATCCGGTAAAAGGAAACGGAATAAAAAGTATGGCGGCTTTATGCGGTAGTCTTTTGTTGGATTCAGCCCCGTGGCTTAACTTTCTTAAGCGGTCAATGGAGGGGTGCGGTGGAAAAATCTTCAACCTAAAATACGAAACAATCGGGTCAGCCGTCAACGGATGGGACGGGCGGGAAAGGCAAATGTGGGGAT
>JAUIMD010000539.1 GCA_030433225.1 Bacteroidia bacterium | reverse complement strand
GAATTGGTTGAGGTAGAGCGAAATAATTTCTTCCTTGGTGTAGTAGCGTTCAAGTTCTACGGCAATTACCCATTCGTTAAATTTTTGAATGCCGCGCTCAAACTTACTCTGCGCCGGTTTTTCTGTATACAATTGTTTGGCCAGCTGCTGGGTAATGGTACTCCCGCCTCCCTGGTCTTCCTGCCGAAATATTAAGGTGCGCACCAGCACCCTGAAAAGGCTTCGGGCATCAATCCCTGAATGGTTCACAAAGCGCTCATCTTCGGTGGCAATAAGGGCTTTTACAACGTTGGCCGAAAGGCTGTCGTAGGGTACAAATGTGCGATTGTCGGAGGTGTAATAGTACTTAAACAACTGCTGCATATCCGAAGAAAACACCCGTGTGGCAAACTTTTCGGTGGGGTTCTCAATTTCCTCGTACGGAGGCATGTACCCGATGGTACCATTTTTAATTAGCACAAACAAAAGAATAACACTGCTCACCCCCACAATAAACAAGGCCCAGAAAATACGGGAGAATAGGCGATAATTTATTGATTTTGAGCTGGTATTATCGGAAGAATTCGTCATGGATGTTTCAATTAAATCGTAACAAAAATAGCCTTTCGGCGTCAATATACAAATCGAATTTTGTTGCCCGCTTACCGTGTGTTAACGAACGTTATGCCTTGATTGGATAAACGGGCTGCCCGCGTTTTTGTTATACCTTTGCCACTTTTTATGGACAACACAGCATTATTGGCCAATGCCCCCGTGGGTAAACTCATGTGGAAGTATTACGTTCCTGCTTTTATCGGGGTAATTGCCAATGCGTTATACAACATCATCGACCGTATTTTTATTGGCCGTGGGGTAGGGGCTGCTGCGCTTTCCGGAGTTTCGGCCACTTTCCCAATGATGCTTATTATTATTGCTTTTGGTATGCTAATTGGCGTGGGGTCCGGTGTGCTGGTATCCATACGCTTAGGAGAAAAAAAACGTGCCGAAGCCGAAAAGGTACTGGGCAACAACCTGTTTATGGTGGTGGCCATTTCCATCCTTATTATTCCCCTTTTATTTGTTACCCAGCGTTACTTTCTCTCGCTGTTTGGAGCCACTGAGCAAACCATTGGTTTTGCCATGGATTATTTCAGCATCATCATTTTTGGAATGGTGTTTTCGATGAGTGGATTTTCCATGAACAACATCATTCGTTCGGAGGGTAATGCGCGCATTGCCATGATATCCATGCTAATGAGTGCAGGAGCCAATGGGGTACTCGACTGGCTTTTTATTGTGAAGTTCGGATGGGGCGTAAAAGGGGCAGCGCTGGCTACGGTTATTTCCATGTTTTTGCTGAGTGCCTGGGTAATTGCGCATTTTGTGAGCAGAAGAAGTGTTGTAAAACTGGCGCTAAAAAATATCCGGCCCAATGCCGCCATTAGTAAAGAAGTGGTGGGCATTGGAATGGCTCCCTTTGCCATGCAAATTTCGCAAAGTGTGGTGCAGGCGCTGTTTAACAAAAAGTTGGTGCTGTATGGAGGCGATTACGGCACCGGTGCCATGGGAATAATTATTAGTGTGGTGAGTTTTTTGCTCATGACTGTTTTTGCCCTAAACATGGCCTCGCAGCCCATTATCGGTTTTGCGTATGGAGCGCAGACGTACCACCGGGTTAAAAAAGCCCTGAAACTGGCCGTAATCTGGGCCACGGTTATTAGCGTGGTTTCTACGGTGTTGTTGCAGCTTTTTCCGGTGCAAATTGTGCAATTGTTTAACGACGAAAGTCCTGAGCTGCTGAACCTGTCCGTAAAAGGGCTGCATTTTATTTCCTTGTCGCTGCCCATTGTGGGTTTCCAGGTAATTAACGGCAATTACTTTCAGTCGGTTGGGAAGGCGCGGTTGTCCCTGTTTTTAACCTTGTTGCGGCAGGTGGTATTTCTCATTCCGCTGGTGTTGATTCTTCCCGGTTTTTACGGGGTGGATGGCATTTGGCTGAGCATGCCCATTTCTGATGCCCTATCTGCCATTGTCTCGTTTACGCTGCTGGTGCGGGAGTGGAAACGTTTGTCGGCAGTACCGGCTGTGTAGAAAAAACTCCAAAAAACTCTTAAGAATTGTGCTTTTTAAGCAGGTCGGGGCGCAGGGCTTTGGTGCGTACCATGGATTGTTCCATTTCCCATTCTGCAATTTTCTTAAAATTTCCGGAGGTGAGCACTTCCGGCACTTTCCAGCCTTTATAATCCGCAGGGCGCGTGTAAACCGGTGGCGATAGTAAATCGTCCTGGAAACAGTCGGTTAAAGCGCTTTGCTCGTCCGAAATTACGCCCGGTATCAACCGTACCGTTGCATCGGCAATAATGGCAGCCGCCAGTTCTCCTCCCGTAAGTACATAGTCGC
>JAUIMD010000538.1 GCA_030433225.1 Bacteroidia bacterium | reverse complement strand
TTTCTGTCCAGTACCGGTTTTAGCGCCTTCTTTTGCGCGAGCGGGCTGAACGGCCAAATCCATCATTTCTACCCCTGTCATTCGGGTTTTCTTTGGCTACCGAAACGGCCAGTTTTTCACCTTTAAACACGGATTTGTTCATGCCTTTGATTAAATCCTTCTCAAACCCTTTTTCGATATTGAAAAAAGTAAAGTTTCTGAGAATATCAATTTCTCCAATTTCAATGCCTCTTTTCGAGGAGTTTTTGTTAATCATTTCAATCAGGCTCACAGGGGTAAGCTTGGAGGTTTTTCCAACATTAACATGCAAACGAACCATGGGCACATTTTTGTCCCGTTTTTTACGTCCTCTTCCTTTTTCCTGATCGTCACCCCGATCCCGGCGCGATTTTAACTCAGCATTAATATCCTCATCTTCTTCGTAGTACGATAAAAAGCGGTTAAATTCCACCGAAACAAAATGTTGAATCAGTTCTTCGCGACTCAGGTATTCCAGTTTTTGGTAGATTGGCTCCATAAAAGAAGCAATCTGGTCGGTGTTTACTTCAACCTGTTCCACTTTGTCAATAAGGTTGAACAATTGTTTTTGGCAAATTTCCTGCCCGGTTGGTACACGTTTGTGTTCAAATTTTTGCTTTACCGATTTTTCCAAATCACGTATTCTGCCTACCTCACGGGTGTGTACAATGGCTATGGAAGTCCCTTTTCTTCCGGCACGGCCGGTTCTTCCACTCCGGTGAATGTATGCCTCCAGGTCGTCGGGCAGGTTGTAGTTAATCACGTGTGTGAGGTTGTTTACGTCCAGTCCTCTGGCGGCCACATCGGTAGCTACCAAAAGCTGCAGGTGTCCCATCCTGAATGCTTCCATTACCTGGTCGCGCTGTGCTTGCGATAAATCTCCGTGCAAGGCATCGGCATTGTAACCATCCTGCATTAAATGTGCGGCAACATCTTTGGTTTCTTGTCGGGTACGGCAAAAAACAATGGCATATATTTTTGGATGGACATCTACAAAGCGTTTAAGTGCTTTGTAGCGGTCACGTGCATGCACCATGTAATATTCGTGCGATACGTTGGCCGAACCGGTGTTCTTTTGTCCGGCGGATATTTCAGAAGGAGCATGCAGGTAGTTTTTTGAAATCTGCTGAATGGCCTGCGGCATGGTAGCTGAAAAAAGAAGTGTCTGACGGTCTTCAGGTGTCTCGCTCAGTATAAAATCGAGGTCTTCTTTAAAGCCCATGTTCAGCATTTCATCGGCCTCATCAAGTACCACATAACGTATGGCATCCAGTTTCAGGGCTTTTCGTTTAATTAAATCCACGGCACGGCCGGGAGTGGCCACCACCATTTGAACGCCTGAACGCAAGTCCTTCATTTGCGGTACAATGCTGGCACCGCCATACACCGGAAGTACTTTAAAACCCTTAATTTCTGAGGCAAAGTTCTCAATGTCGCGGGCAATTTGAATGCACAACTCGCGGGTTGGACAAAGTACCAAAGACTGAATTCCGCTTTCCTCCACATCAATAAGTTGAACCACCGGAATACCAAATGCGGCCGTTTTACCGGTACCGGTTTGCGCCAGTGCAATAAGGTCGTTGCTTTCGCTTAATAAATGCGGGATGGTTTTTGCCTGGATAGGCGTAGGGTTTACAAAACCCATTTTGTCGAGTGCCGATACTATTTCCGGCTTTAAATTTAAATCGTGAAAAGTTTCCATTTTTTGTTGTTATACCTCACCCAAAATAATTGGAGATACCCGTACCTCACCCAAATTATGAAAAGCCATAAAGTTGGGTCAAAAAATAGGGTTCATTCCGCAATGAACCATGAAAACCTTTCTTCAGAGCCTTTGTAATCGTTGAAAATTCCGAACTTCATTAAGTCCGGGCCCAGATACACCACTACTCGTGGGAAGCGATTAATACTTCTCTAATCCTTATGGATTAAAGCGGCGCAAAGGTAATGCAAATATTCAATTCACGAAATGCGTTTGTAGAATTGTACTTATTTAACAAACGGCTGTGTGCAAAAGAATTAGAGGCGGTAAAAGAGCTCCATCACCTTTTCCCAGCTACGTGCCGGAATAACTGCGTGGATGGATTTGGTTAACAATTCATCAATCGTTCCGTATTTGTACCGTAATTTAGGACGTTTTTTTTGCGATAATCGTACAATGCTCTTTGCCAGTTTATTGGGGTCCCCGCCTTTATTTACACGCTCGCTGAGGTATTGAAACAAGTACTTAAGGCGGTCATAATAAATGGATTCAGGATCAGGAATGAAATTGGTTTTATTGTTGGCTGCATTGGTATTATAATCGCCGGGCTGAATTAGCAATACTTTAATGCCAAACGGTTTAACCTCAATGCTTAAGGATTCTGTATATCCTTCAAT
>JAUIMD010000537.1 GCA_030433225.1 Bacteroidia bacterium | reverse complement strand
CCTGGGGGTGTACAGTTCGGATATGGCCTACTCGGCCACGTATAACCGAAACGACAAAACACAGGAATACCTTAATACCATTAAAGAACTGGTAAAATCACTGGATTTAACCGGTGCCATTAAAAGTGATATGCCTGAAAAAATTGAGGCCAGTTTAGACGATAAGGAGGCATCGGTAAGCATTATCACGGATTTGTTTTACGATACTTATTCGTACATGCACAAAAACAACAACACCGAACTTTCGTACCTGATTTTGGCCGGAACCTGGGTAGAGGGCATGTACCTGGTAACCAACATATCGGATAATACCATGGAAAACCTGGAAATTTTGAAAGTCATTGTAAAGCAGGAAACTTCGCTGAAAAAAATTCTGGAACTTATGGACGAGTTTAAAAGTTCAGAAATGACCAAAGATGTGTACGAAGCCTTACAGGCCATCAACACCATTTATGAGATTGAAGAAGGTACCGATGCCCTTTCGATGGAGCAAATGCTGGCCATTAGCAATGAAGTAGCGGTGCTGAGAGCCTCGATTGTAAAGTAATCCCATCCTCAAAAAATAGACAAAAGTTGGTAAGCATGCTTGCCAACTTTTTTTATTTGTAAATTGCACCTTGCACTACAGCAATTGTACCGGTGGGGTGCGCAGCAACGCCGGCAGCGTTTTAATTTTGTTGCTATACCAGTAAAATGACCGAAACACTTATAGAAGCCATTATTCGCCTGTTTGCTATCATTACCGATACGCAGGATGAGGAATCCACCGGGAAGGGCAACCGCCTGGTACACTCCTTTTTAAAGGAAAACTTTAACAAGGAACTGACCGATAAATACATTGGCCTGTACAACCAGTACCTGGACCTGTATCATCGCAAATTTAAAGGCTCCCTTTTAGGCGATAACGAAGAAGAAGAGCGCAGGCACCGTTCATTTATTGTAAATGTCTGCGAAAAAATTGTGGCCGATTATGAGTTATCCGACCGGATATTAATGGTGATTTTTTTACTGGATTTTGTTAAAAACAATGGCGATGTGGACGATGACAGCCTCGAATTTCTTCGCATTGTTGCCGACTACCTGAAAGTAGATAAAGACGAATTTTTCGATATAGAAAACTTCATTTTACTGGATTCGTCCAGAATGAAAAACAAAGACCGGGTTTGCATTATTAACGGCGACCCTGATTTTTCGAATCCTCCTTTTAAACACATATACAATCCCAACCAGTTGGTACGTATTGTGGTATACCGTATTTTGAGTATCAACATGTTTATATTCAGGTACGACGGGCCGCGCAATATGTACAACAACGGACACAAATTGCAGCAATGGCGTACCTACGTACTTAACCCCGGCAGTGTTATAAAAACCTCGCGGGTACGTCCCATTTATTATGGGGCCATACTATCGCAGTTTACCTCGCGCGAGGGGCTTTCAAAAGTGGTATTTTCTGCGCGCAATGTGTCGTACAAGTTCAGCAAAAAAAAATACGGGGTTCATTCGTTTAGTTTTGCCGAAGAGTCGGGCCACCTTGTAGGCATTATTGGTGGAAGCGGTTCGGGAAAATCCACTTTCCTAAATGTATTGAATGGAAGTTTAAAACTTGCCACAGGTGAAATCAGCATAAACGGGTTTAAATTGAACGACCCTGAAGATATGGAACACCTGAAGGGGATGATCGGGTATGTTCCGCAGGATGATATGCTGATTGAAGACCTGACCGTATACGACAACCTGTGGTTTAATGCCAAAATGTGTTTCAGTAATGCAACGGAGACTGAGCTTAACCGCATTGTTGACCAATCGTTGCTCGACTTTGATTTGGTGGAGGCGAAAGACCTTAAAGTAGGAAACCCCATACGTAAAATTATTTCGGGGGGGCAGCGTAAACGGCTCAACATTGCGCTGGAACTTATGCGGGAACCATCCATCCTTTTTGTGGATGAACCTACCTCCGGACTGTCATCTGCCGACTCGGAAAAGGTCATGAACCTGCTGAAACGACAAACCTTTAAGGGGAAACTGGTTTTTGCCGTATTGCACCAACCCTCAAGCGATATTTTTAAAATGCTGGATCGCATTACCATTATGGATAAGGGCGGTTATGTGATATACAATGGCAACCCCATTGCTGCCATCAGCTATTTTAAGGAGCAGGCACATTTTATTAATGCCGACGTAACGGAGTGCAGTACCTGCGGAAACATTCAGGTTGACCAACCGTTACGCATTATCGAAGCGCGCATGGTAAATTCGCATGGCCGGTTTATTCGGCGCCGCAAAAAGGATCCGGTCGAATGGAACAATGTGTACCACGAACATTTTGATGCTGAAATAGCCGGTGAAATCGCAGAACGTTCCGATGTTAAAAAGGAACTGCCTCCTCAAAAATTCAAG
>JAUIMD010000536.1 GCA_030433225.1 Bacteroidia bacterium | reverse complement strand
GGATTGCCGGAAGATACCGGTAAAATTATCGGTGGCGGCCCCATGATGGGAAAAGCGCTTGTGTCCCTTGATGTTCCGGTAACTAAAGGGAGCTCGGGTATTTTGATTATGCGCGATGCTGAAGCGGCACGCAAGCAATCCAAAAACTGCATCCGGTGTTCCAAGTGTGTAAATGTGTGTCCCATGGGTCTAAGTCCGTATTTATTAATGCTGCTGGGCGTTAAGGGCATTCACGACCGCGCCGAAAAGGAACGCATCATGGATTGCATTGAATGTGGTTCGTGCAGCTACACCTGCCCTTCCGATCGTCCTTTGCTGGATTTTATCCGCCTGGAAAAAGGCAAAGTTGGGGCCATTCTGAGAGCAAGACCAAAAAGTTAATTCGGGAAATTTCCCTTTAAAAGATAGCATGTATTCATGAGTACCATTAAAGTATCCCCATCGCCGCACATTCACAGTGGCGATTCCATCCCTAAAAACATGTACTGGGTAATTATTGCCCTGGTACCGGCCTACCTGGTTTCGTTGTACAATTTTGGCATCGGGTCCCTGATTTTAGGCGTGGTGAGTGTGCTGGCCTGTGTAGGCACTGAATATGCCATTCAACGGTATTTACTTAAAATATCGCCCACCATTACCGATGGATCTGCGGCACTGACAGGGCTGTTGCTGGCCATGAACCTTCCAACCAACCTCCCCATTTGGATTATCATTATCGGGGCCATCGTTTCGGTGGGTGTGGGAAAAATGAGTTTTGGCGGAATTGGCAACAACCTGTTTAACCCCGCCTTGGTGGGACGTGTATTTTTATTGATTTCCTTCCCCGTACAAATGACTTCGTGGCCTGTGCCCGGAGAAAATGTATTAACGTATGTGGATGCCACTACCGGAGCAACGCCCCTGGCCATTATTAAAGAAGGCCTTTCCAATGGCGAAAGCTATGCGACTGTGGTAAATGAAATCCCCTCGTATGTGAAGTTATTAATTGGATTTCAGGGCGGTAGTGCTGGCGAAATGAGTGCTATCGCCCTTTTAATCGGATTTGCAATATTGTTGATTAAAAAAGTAATCAGCTGGCACATTCCTGTTGCTGTTTTGGGTACTGTGGCCCTGGTTTCCGGCATTTTATACCTCAGTGGCGTACCAACGGCCGACCCGCTGGTGCACCTCCTTTCGGGTGGATTAATGCTGGGCGCCGTGTTTATGGCAACGGATTATGTCACCTCCCCCATGAATCACCGGGGCATGTTGGTATTTGGAGCCGGCATTGGGTTAATCACCATTATGATTCGTGTTTTTGGCGCCTACCCTGAAGGCATTTCGTTCGCCATACTTATCATGAATGCGTTTGTGCCCATTATCGATCAGTACATTAAACCCAAACGCTTTGGAGAAGTTCCCAAAGCAGCGTAACAGAATTTTAAAGGAAAAGACATATAAAATGGCAAAACTCGAAAGCAATTTTCGCAACATGTTTCTGGTGCTATTGAGCATCACGGCCATTGCTGCCGCAGCCTTAGGAGGGGTGTACTCCGTAACCAAAGGGCCTATCGAACAGGCCATGCTGCAAAAACAAAAAAAGGCGATAGAGGCCGTTGCCCCCGCCTTTGACAATAATCCCATTGAAGAACAGTTTACGGTGGAAATGAATGGAGGGCTGCTCACCATTTTCCCGGCAAAAAAAGGAAATGAGGTAGTAGGTGCCGCAATAGAATCGTTTACCAACAACGGGTTTAGCGGACTGATAAAATTGATGGTGGGGTTTGATCTGGAAGGAAACATCGTAAACTACACGGTGCTGGAACACAAAGAAACTCCCGGTTTAGGCTCCAAAATGAACGACTGGTTCAGGGATGGAAGCGGAAACATCAAAGGGAAAAATCCGGGAACCGCCAACTTAACGGTAAGCAAAGACAAGGGCGAAATTGATGCCATTACCGCAGCCACCATTTCGTCCCGCGCATTTTTAGAGGGAGTGCAAACCGCGTACAAAGCATACGTGCAGGAAATAATCGAAAAAAATCAGAAGCAATGATAGCAGGTCAGTGGAACAACTTTTCGAAAGGTTTTTTTAAGGAGAATGCAGTGTTTGTGTTGCTGCTGGGAATGTGTCCTACGTTGGGGGTAACCTCCAGTGCCATAAATGGTTTAGGCATGGGACTGGCCACCACCTTCGTTTTAATCATGTCGAACCTGGTGGTGTCGCTCATTAAAAACCTCATTCCGGACAAGGTGCGAATACCGGCATTTATTGTTGTTATTGCATCGTTCGTAACGGTGGTGGAGCTAACCATGAAAGCCTACCTCCCCGACCTGTTCGAAGCACTAGGGCTTTTCATTCCTTTAATCGTAGTAAACTGTGTGGTACTCGGAAGAGCTGAAGCTTTTGCCAGTAAAAACA
>JAUIMD010000016.1 GCA_030433225.1 Bacteroidia bacterium | reverse complement strand
ATGAACATGTTTCAGTATTATTATGGAGAAATAGATGGAGGCCAGGCCATGCCTATGGTGGCACCGGTAAAAAACAGACTGGCAGTTACGTACAGAAAACCGGCCTGGTACCTTCAGCTGGAAAATGAGTCTGCTGCAGCCCAAAATCGAATTGACGAGAACTTTGGGGAAACACCAACAGCCGGTTATGCTTTATTTCACTTGCGGGGTGGGTATGTCCTGCAAACCCAAAATATCAACCTGAAGCTGGATGCAGGAATCGAAAACCTGACCAACCGGGCCTACTCCGAACACCTGGATTGGGGCAGTTACCTACGTACTGGAAGAAACCTCGTATTGGCGGTCACCATTAAATATTAATGCACGGTAAACTTCTTAAACCATAAAACCGTTAACTCCATATGCAAAAAAGAAACATTCAACTCCTTGCTTTTGCAGCACTGCTTTTGGTGGCTGCGGGTTGTAAAGGAAAAAAGAAACCTTCCGACGAGGCAAAAAATGTCGCTCCAAAAACAGAAGAAACACAGCCAGTTCCGGTTACTGAAAGTACCGGCTTTACTGACCATGCGTTAATGTTTTTGTTGGAAGAGGAGGGCACCTATCCAAAACAAAGTGGTCTACTGCAAAACGAAGAATTAAAAAGCAGGTTGGAGGTTTTATTGGGTTCCGAAGCGGATTCATTATTAACCTTCTGGAATGTGGAAACCCCGGTTCAGGTAGCTGAAAACACCATTTTTACATCCGGGTGTCAACAACACAACTGCCCGGCGCATCAGTACGTTTTGGTGGTAGACTTGTTCCAAAATTCCATTAACGTGTATGCTTTCCGGCACGATGTGCTTTACGTGTATGTAGAGCAAGATGTGTTGCCCTTACCGGCAACACTGAACCAACAACTGGAGACCGTAAAAAAGAATGCCGGAGTTACTCCCAAATCCACCCAAACCATTCGTTTGTAATATGTTTGTTCCCTGCATAAAATCCACTGTTATCCCTAAAAAAAGTGCTTCTTCGCTGATGTATTACACTGGTTTTGCCATACTGGCTATGGCATTTACAATGGCCTGCAAGGGGCCCATGCCCAAAACCGTAGTATACCCGGACCCCGCTAATCTGCATGTGCTCCAAGGGGTTTCCGAAAGTCCGTTTTTTCAGGTAGGGGTGGAAGAAGATACCGCATTTGTATATTATGGGAAAGATGATGCCCCGGATTCTTCGTATGCCGATCAAGGCATCTCTTTCTTAAGTTTTGAAATGAGCTATGGCCCGGTTAAGGTGAATGTGCATACGATGGAGCCCATCGACTCCTTTGTACTGCATCCGTTTAAGGGACATGCCGTGCAGGCGGCAGCCCATCAGTTGCACGTCACTTTTGATGAACCCGATAAGTTATTGGCTACGGTATATTTTGAACAAGGCGGGGAACAGAAATTGTTGCTCTCTGCCGAAATGCCCGACTGGAAAAAACCATCGCCGAAGGATAAGGGCGTGTTGTATTTTGGGCCAGGGGTACATCAAAAAGGCGAAAACTGGAATCCTTTTACAGACGGAATTCATACGTTGTACCTGGAAGGTGGAGCAGTTTTGGAGGCTACCTTAAATGTGGCTGGTGGCAAATCGATACAAATTTTAGGGCGTGGAATTTTTGCCCAGGCCTTTTCAACTCAACACCAAACGGACGGAAGTAGCGGTGTAAGCCTCACCAACATTAAAAAAGTTCGCATAGAGGGAATTACTGTATTAAATAGTCCGGGTACCCAACTTGCCATACACAATGCCGATGAAGTGTTGTTGAAAAATAGAAAGTTGTGCGGGTATGGCGAAAAACAAAACGACGGACTGCACCTGTTTAGCCGAAATGTAATTGCCGAAGACCTCTTTGTGCTGGCAAGCGGAAATCGGATCGTTTTAAACGGGTTGTATCACGACACAGGGGCTGCGCAGGATTTAGCCGGCTGCATTGCCGAAAACATTCAACTTAGAGATATAAAATTGTTCGGGGTAAAAACCGGTGCTGATATTTTGCTGTCGCGCGACGCCAACCACGATGTTCGCACCGTATTAATCGAAAAAGTGAGCAGCCTGTCACCTACTTCCGGTAGCTTTGTGGCGGCGCACCACCGTGGCACGGGCAATATTCTGGATGTGGTAATAATTGACAGTAAAGTACACCACCCAAATTTAGTGGATGTGCACGTGCTGGAAGGCTCTGAGCCTGCAAAACTCAGAAGTCTGTATTTGGATAACATTCAGGTGGATGCCGAACCACACGAGATAGAAGGGGCAATCTCCGGATTTTCAGCCTCCCGCAATGTAACGGATGTTATTTTCACCAATATTTCTGCTAACGGCGGCATGGTGAGTGCCTTGGACCAGATGAACATTTCCACCAATGCTTTTGCACATGAACTTCAGGTGAGGGTAGAGGAGCGAGACGAATACTAACGGTTAAACTTGCCTTAGCTGAAGATTTATCCCTTAAAATTGTTTTTAATGCATTTTCCAACCTTGTTTTTTGCCCTTTTAAGTTTGTTTTGGATGGTTGCTCTTCCGGCAAATTCCAATCAAAATGCAACGTTGTATGCCAGTTTTGTTACCGGCGATATGCAAGCCTGGGAGCTGGAAATGCATCGTTTGGAAAAGGAGAATCAACAATCAAACGAATTTGAAACCACCAGGCAACTGGCTTTTGCCTATTACGGGTATATCGGGTTTTTGTTTCAGGAGAAACGTATGGGTGAGGCCAGGGATTTATTGGATTTAATGGAAGGCACGCTGGAAGGCTTGCTGGAAAAACAACCTGAAAATGCCGAAATTTTAGCCCTATATGGCACCTACTTTGGCCTGCGTATAGAGGTGCAAAAGTGGAAGGCGCCAAGTTATGGTATGAAGAGCATGAATTACATCAACAAGGCTTATGCTTTGGATTCCACCCATGCGTATGTGCTAAACGAAAAAGCTAACCTTACCTACCACATGCCGGCAGTTTTTGGAGGAGGCGTAGAAAATGCCGTTCCACTGTTGGAAAAATCGGTGGCCTTGGCGGAGGCAAATCCAGCTTATATCCAAAACAATTGGGTGTATTTACTGGCCAAAGGAACCCTGGGAAAATGGTATGTTGAGGTAGGAGAAACAGCGAAAGCACGCAAACTCTTCAATGAACTGTTGGCCTTGGAGCCCGATTTCATGTGGGTGAAAAACGAACTTATGCCTTTGGTGCAATAGTTCCCTTTATGGGGAAATTCTTCGTGTGTAACTAAAAAAAGGCACCCTTTTTCGGATGCCTTCAGTATGTTTGGAGTGTATTCTGCTATTTAAATTGCACTACATCGTGCTCATCTTTCTCCGAAATGTACACGGTACCAAAATCAGCCGCATTTACATTTTTAAAAAACAGGTTTTTGTTGGAGCCGCTCAGGCTTAGCAGGGTGTCTCTACTTCCTTTAAAAATACCATTGTTAAAAACCAGGTTGGTTCCATTGGTTATTTGAATGGGTTCGCCTTTTACCGCTTCAATCTCAAGGGTATCCAGCACAAAGTTGGAGGCATTGTCGATCACCACCCCGTAACGGCCTTTCATGTGGATGTTTTCAAAAAAGATGCTGTCGATGTTTTGCTCCTCAATTCCGCTTACCCGAATGGCAAAATTGGAATAAGAAGATTTGATGTTTTTAAAATGGAAGTTCCGGAAGGTGGGCAATGAGTCAGTACGCGGCATAATGGAGCTGGATCCGTAATGCATGTTCAGGCGAATCGCTTCTTTCTGAATGCTGTCCATCGTGATGTTTTCGAAATACAGATTTTCGATAACCCCACCACGGCCTTTCATGGACTTTACCCGTAGACCCCGCTCGGTATTACTGAAGTCACAATTGTAGGCGTACACATTGCGTACACCACCCGACATTTCGCTGCCAATTACTACACCGCCATGGCCGTGTTTGGTGCGGCAATTTTTTATTACCAGTCGCTCACTTGCTTTTCCAACGCGCCAGCCATCTTCGTTTAAGCCCGACTTTATAACAATGCAGTCGTCACCGGTGGAAAAATAGCAATTGTCGATCAATACTTTTTTGGAAGCATCCGGTATAATACCGTCATTATTGGTCCCCACGGTAATCACCTTCAGGTTTCGGGCAACCACATTTTCGCAATATACAAGGTGGGTGGTCCACATGGGGCCCGATCCAATTTCAAAATCTTCCACCAACACATTGGTACAACTGATAAACTGAATCAGCGAAGGGCGTAAGTAGGAAGTAGGCTGAAAATCGAGGCAATTGCGTTCTTCAGGAGCAACACCAGCTTCTACTAAATCGTATAATTTGGTGAGGCTTTTAATTTGAGTTCCTTTGGCCAAATCCCACCATGCGCGACCGTTGCCTACAATTTTTCCAGTACCTGAAACGGCAATGTTCTTCTCATTTCGGGCGTAGATAAAGGGGTGGTAGTTCAGGCATTCCAGCCCTTCCCATCGTGTAAAGGTTGGCACCTTGTACAATTCAATATCGTCCAGAAAATTTAAAACGGCACCTTCCGCCAGGTGAAGGTTTACATTGGAGCGCAATTCCAGAAAGGAAGTGTTCCAGGTGCCGGCAGGTATCACCACTTTTCCACCCCCATTTTTATGGCAATCTTCAATAGCCTCCTGTATTGCTTGTTGGTTATTTACTGCTTCTCCTTGTTCTGCTCCATATGATGTTATCAGGTATTCCGAATTTTTAAAGGTAGGAACTTCAAAAACTTCTGTCCCCCATGGTGTTTCTTCAGTAATGATTTCCGGTTCGGTAGTTTCGCTGCAGGCTGCAAACAGAAAAACAGCAGCAGCAAAGGTGCTTAATCTCAAAAGGTGTTGTAACATGTTTATTTTATTTAGTTGGATTTTTTAATGCCGATTAAAGATGAACTGACCAAGTATTCTAATTCTCATGGAAAAAGCAAATGTAAACAGAACTAACAGCTTATTGCATATTTATAATAAATAATCACGTTGTTAAATTACGCTAGCTTTTTAATTTTTTCCTGCACGCTACCTCGCTCACTTATGCGAATGATGCGTAAAATAATGGATGCGAAAATTCCGGGTTTTAGAATTACGTTTACAACGTCGCTCACTTTTTTATCCCGTATTTCAATGCATGCGGGTTTCTCATTTTCGTTGGAGCTGTGGTAAAGTTCCGCAAATTTCCAGGCCCCTTCCCTGGCTTTTTGCATGCTAAAATCCACCAGGTAATCATCCACTTTTCCAGTCCAGCGTAAGATCACTTTTAAAAATGGCCATATGGATGATAGCGCGTCTTGTACCTCGTGCACCAGGTCAGATAAAATTTCGTTGATTTTATTAAAATCGTTGTGAATGGCTTCAAGGTCATTTCCGGCAGCCTTTGCAGCGGCAATGCCTAAGTCCAGGTTAATGTGGGCATTCATACCCAGCAGCATGTGTTGCAACACAATGTAATGCGTATTACGTGTGCCTTCAAATGCTGCTTTCCATGACCGGGTTACGGGTCTATTTTGTTTCCACGCGTCCCAGGCTTCAATGTATCTGAGGGCAAATACGATGTCGAACTGTTCCATTCGCTTACCGTTTTCAAACCCACCAGCTTCAATTCCTTCTTTTACGTTTATCGTAACCTTGCGGTACAATGCGGCAAAGTAACCAGCAGGATTGTCGTTTTGCATGGAATCCTCAATGATTTCCCCTAAGCGCGAAATGACTTCATCGATATTTTTCATGTAAAACCTGCTAAAGAAATAAAGGTAAAGGAAATTGTTGTATTCAGGAACAAGAATTAGGAACGAACCAAAACCCTGGGGGTATTAACAAAAAAGGTTGCCGAACGACAACCTTTTTCTAACTGTTCTATTTTTTATTGCTTTATAATTTTCTGTACGCTTGTCCCTGCATCTGTTTGGATGTTCACCAGGTAACTGCCTGCGCTTAAGTTGGATGCATTTATAGTAACGCTTTCGCCTTGTTGTAAAACGGAAACCTGCTGGCTTAAATGCACTTTCCCATTCACATCAATTACCGTAATCTGCACGTTTTCTCCGATATTTCCGGGGTACTCAACCGTAAAATAGTCATCTACTGAACTGGGGTAGCATTTTACTAAACTCATTACGGTATGCTCCTCTACATCTGTAGCATCCTCCACCTTCAACTCAATTTTATCGATATTGGCAAGTCCGCCAGCCGTTAAAGCAAATAGCCCAATGGTGTTAAATCCTTCTGCCAATGCAACACTGGTTTCCTGGGTAGACCACTGGCGCCAGCTACCGGTGCCCGGCATGGGAAGGTTAACGGCTTTAAACCGTCCATCCACACTTAAGGCCCATAACAAATCGCTTGAGGTACCGTTGGCATAGAAAACTTTAACGGTATAGTTTGCAGCATAGGGTACATACACGGGAATCGTGATTTCTTCGCGGTTGGCATTGTCAACATTAACATAACCGGTACCAGAATAGCCGGGATAGGTTGTTTCAATTGCTCCGCTGGTGCGGGTACCGCTTTCTGCCTCAAAGGCATTCCACCCGTTCGGGTTTGCCATGCTAAAGTTGGCTGTATAGGTTTTATCCGCATCTAGTGCAACCGTTATTTCGTTCAGGGTGCTGGTGGTGTCGCCTGTCCATCCATCAAATACCCAGTTCACCTCGGGGGTGGCGGTTAAGGTGTAATTTCCACCTAAATAGTTACCGCTCACCGGCGTTACCGTACCTAATCCTTCCTGGTTAACCACCAAATTGTAACGTTTGGAAACGGTTGCCTTATCGGCAAATTGAATGTTGGGTTGGGTAGGCGTATCCATACCTGCGCCCAGGTAATACCCGGTATGCGGCGGCTGGTTGTAGCCTACATTTTGCCACGCAATGGCCACCCGATAGGTGGGGTCGTGCATGAGGGTATAAATTTTATGAGGGCTTTCATCTGTGGTGGTAAAAATCACCAGTTGCTTATCGTCCGAACTGCGCAATACGATTTCTTCACGCCAGTCGCCAAACAAGTCAGCGGTAAGGCACGGGTTGGATTTTGTTCCATTGTTGCTGGATACGCCCTCGTTGTAAAGGGTCCACAAACGGTTTGAACCCCCTGTTTCGTAATTGTACTTATTAAGTACGGTTCGGTCCAGGATTTCACGCAGCAAATCGCCGTCCCACCAAACTACATGGTTGTAGGACGAACCCCCACCTGCACTTTGTGGCAAACTGGTGGAAATGACCGCTCCATCGCTATTGTACACGTTCCCGTCGCGCGACGACCATGCCTCGAAACCCCGGTGGTTAGGGTTAATGTCTGCTGCTACCCCACGGCCTACATCAAAGTCGGCATCGAAGCCCCAAATCACCTCCCCGGTGGCAGCATCGCGGTAGGAAATTCCATACGGCACTTTGGTGTCTTCGTGCACCATAAATACTTCCAGCCCCGGACGGTCAGGATCCATGTCGCTTACATGCAGCGCATCTCCGTGGCCAAGGCCGGTGCTGTACAGTCCAACACCATCGTCATCAATGGTCATAGAACCGTAAATTATTTCCTGCTTTCCGTCTCCATCTACATCGGCAATGCTCAGCTGGTGGTTTCCCTGCCCGGCATATGGGTTTCCGGCCTGGTCGCGCACCTGTTTGTTGGAGTCGAACACCCAACGTGTAGTGAATTCTGTTCCATCCCAATCGTATGCTGCTACCACGGTGCGGGTGTAGTAGCCGCGTGCCATTATAAGGCTGGGATTTTCTCCGTCCAAATAGGCCAAACCGGCCAAAAAACGATCTACGCGGTTGCCATAATCATCGCCCCAGCTGCCCACATTTCCACGAGCCGGGTTGTAAGCGAGGGTACTCATTTCGGCCCCGGTTTCTCCGTTAAACAGCGTGAGGTATTCCGGTCCGTCCAAAACGCGGCCACTTGAGTTGCGGTATTCAGCGCTATGATCGGCGGTGGCCGCAGGGCCAAAACGTATGTAATTGCCGGTTCCGTCCTTGGTGCCGGGAGCCGTTTTACAGGCGATCTCAGCTTTCCCATCACCATCTAAATCGTATACAATAAATTGAGTATAGTGCGACCCTGCCCGGATGTTTTGCCCCAGGTCAATGCGCCACAGCCTGGTTCCATCCAATGTATAGGCATCCAAAATTTCGTTGGAGGTGGCGCCGGAATGGGCATTGTCTTTGGCGTTGGAAGGGTGCCATTTTACAATGATCTCGTAGGTGCCATCGCCATTCAGGTCAGCGGCACTGCAATCGTTGGGTGAGTAAGTAATGGCTCCATCCGCAGGCGGAACATCTAAATCCACCCGGTATACATTGTTGCGCCACACGCTGGTTACAGCAGAGGTGTCTATGGCATTGCCATTGAGGCTGGAAACAATTTGATAAGTAGATGCCGTTGTACCGGATCCATCCACATAATTTGTTTTATCAGCAACAGGAGTGCTGGTTATTTTGGTGCCGTCGCGGTAAATATCGTATACCGTTTCAAAAGCCTCGTGGCCCAACAAACGCCAGCTTAGGTACACCCCGCTGTTGGTTTTAATGGCAATTAGTCCACGACTCAGGTTTTCCATTTTGGGCTGAGCGGCGGCGGTAGCCCACAGGGCCAGGCAAAGCCCCAGGGATAGCAGCCCTTTCCATCCCTTCCTTTTTTTGCCTGAATTCATAGTTCGTTCCATATTTTCTGTCAGATGTTAAATCGCTTATTGCGTTGTTAAATGGATGTGCAATGCCGGCAAATTGTAACACATCTACAAATTGCCCTGATTTTTTCAGCAGGCAAATATATCCAACAGACGCCGAATTTGTTTGGATTATTCGTTGCGTTTACCGGTAAAATCTGACTTTTTAGGCACAAAACGCTTCCCCCTGGCGAATTGCACCCTGTAATTAAGCCCTGCCAAAGGAACATTGGCAGGGGGAACGGTTTGAGGCGTTTATACGGGCGAGTTGATTTATTTGGCTTTTTTACCCGCTATTTGTTCGTTTTCCTGAACGCGATACTGCACCATTTTTTCAATCAGCCGGTAGGGGATAGGGGCATTCAGTGGAAATTGTACCGAACCTTTCCCTTGCTTGTATGCACTGAGTTCATTGGAAAAAGCTTCATGTCCGCTTGGGGTTGCATAGAATCCTATATGCTGCTTAAAAGCGGCAAAGTAAACCAAGGGTTTGCCGTGCGTTTTATAGGCCGGCATCCCATAGGCAATGGATTCTATCACATGGGGGGCAAGGTTACGTATAATGCTTCGAATGTTGTGCAGCATTGGTTGTACGTTTTCGGGTACACCGGCAATGTAGGCATCCACACTTTCAGGCTTTTTAGGGTCCTCTTTCATGCGTACATGGTTTAATGGTGGCCACTGGCTTTGCCTGAACCCCGCGGAATGCGGATGTCCTCAACAATTTGTTGCACAATTTCTGGCGGTGCGGGCGTGAATTTGCTTATAATCATGGCTACCGCCATATTAATGACCATACCCAGCGTTCCAATGCCTTCCGGCTTAATGCCAAACCAGTATTGGTCGGGGGTGCCCGGTCCACCCAGTTGCGGCTTAAAATACCAGATGTAAATGGTGGTAAATAGAATTCCGACAATCATTCCTCCTATGGCGCCTTCCTTGTTCATGGATTTGCAAAAGATGCCCAATATAATGGCAGGAAAAAATGATGCAGCAGCCAGGCCAAAAGCCAGAGCTACCACCTGTGCCACAAAGCCGGGAGGATTTAAACCGGCTAAGCCTGCTCCAACTACGGCAACGGCAATGGCAATTCGGGCAGCTACTAACTCGCCTTTTTCCGATATTTTGGGGTTGATGTAATTTTTCAATAAATCGTGGGAGATGGAAGTGGCAATGACCAGAAGCAACCCGGCAGCAGTAGATAGGGCCGCGGCTAGTCCACCGGCAACCACCAGGGCAATCACCCAGGCCGGTAACCTGGCAATTTCGGGGTTGGCCAGCACCATAATGTCACGGTCAATTTCAAGTTCATTTGTGGCAGGATCGGCCACATATTGAATCATTCCGTCCTGGTTTTTATCGTCAAAGGAAATCAGTTCTGCCGTTTCCCATTTGGTAAACCATTCAGGCATATCGGCATAGGGTTGCTCACTAACGGTTTGAATGAGGTTGGTACGCGCAAAAACTGCAATGGCCGGGGCTGTGGTGTACAAAATAGCAATAAACAACAGGGCAAAACCCGCCGATTTTCGCGCACCACGCACGTTGGGCACCGTAAAAAAACGTACAATTACGTGAGGAAGGCCGGCGGTTCCGAGCATGAGTGCTGCGGTTACAAAAAATACATTCACCCGGTCCTGCATTCCGTTTTTTGTATACTCGTCAAAGCCCAGGTCGGTGCTGAGCATGTTTAATTTCTCAAGCAGGTAAGTGCCGTCCGCCAGCTTTCCACCCATGCCTATTTGAGGTATGGGGTTGCCCACCATTTGCAGCGAAATAAAAATGGCAGGTACTGTAAAGGCAAAAATCAGCACGCAATATTGCGCTACCTGGGTATAGGTGATGCCTTTCATTCCACCCAATACAGCGTAGAAAAATACGATAGCGATACCAATTAATATGCCGGTAGTAAAAGGCACTTCTAAAAAGCGGGCAAAAGCTACACCCACCCCTTTCATTTGGCCAACCACATAAGTGAACGAAATAAAAATGGCACACACCAGGGCTACCAGGCGGGCATTTTTTGAGTAGTAGCGTTCACCAATAAAATCGGGAACCGTAAACTTTCCGAATTTTCGTAAATACGGAGCTAGTAAAAGTGCCAATAACACATATCCGCCGGTCCAACCCATCAGGTATTGCGAGCCGCCATAGCCCATAAATGAGATGAGTCCGGCCATAGAAAGATACGAGGCTGCCGACATCCAATCGGCTGCGGTAGCCATACCATTGGCCATGGGAGAAACGCCACCTCCGGCTACATAAAAATCATTGGTGGAACCTGCGCGTGCCCAAATGGCTACGCCGATATACAGTAAAAATGTTAGTCCAACTATAAAAAATACCCACGTTTGTACGTCCATTGCTTCTAAATCTGATTGAGTTTATACCTTATTTTTCGTCCACATCAAAGCGCTTGTCGAGCCGATTCATCAGCACAACATAGGCAAAAATGAGTACTACGAACACATAAATAGAGCCTTGCTGCGCAAACCAGAATCCCAGGGGAAATCCGCCCAGGTGAATGGTGTTTAAGGTTTCCGCAAAAAGAATTCCACAGCCATACGAGACTGAAAACCAAATCAGGAGCAGAACGAACATAATTTGTAGGTTCTTTATCCAGTACTTTTGCAATTTGCTCTTTTCCATTGTATTAGATTGTTATTTTTCCGGGCCGGAGAAAAAGATGAATACGGGTTGGGAGCCCGGTATTCAACGCCCTGTTTTATGTTAGCATCGTGAAATATAACTTAAATTTTGTGGGATTGGTTGCACGGTGCAGTGGTGCTTATTTAGAATGGTTGTGCGAAAATGCAGTGTTTATTGAGTCTAAATAGTGTTAATGCACTGATAATTAATTGTTGTTTCGGCGAACTTGTGTTCATGTAGTTTGGAAAGTTGTGTGTGAAATTTTGTACCACACGATGCAGAGCCCTGGCAATTTATACCCAGGGAGGCGAAGCTACAAACGAAGCCTTAAATTGCCGTTGGTTTCGTTATATTTGCGGCCAATTTTAGCGATTTTCAATTATGATATCTGTTGATGGAGTAGGGGTTGAGTTTGGTGGAACTTCCCTTTTTAAAGACATTTCGTTTGTGGTAAACGAGGGTGACCGTATTGCCCTGATGGGGAAGAACGGGGCCGGAAAATCCACCCTGTTAAAAATAATTGCCGGAGCGCAATCTCCTTCCGCCGGCAGAATATCGGCCCCCAAGGAAGCGGTAATTGCCTATTTGCCGCAGCACCTGATGACCGAAAACAAACGCACGGTTTTTGAGGAAGTATCGCAGGCTTTTGCAGATATCCTGAACATGCAAAGTGAGTTGGATGAGTTGAACCACCAGCTTGCCGTTCGTACCGATTATGAATCGGAAGAATACTACGGGATTATTGAAAAGGTATCTACCCTGAGTGAAAAACTGTACAGCCACGGGGAGATTAATTTTGATGCAGAGGTGGAAAAAATTCTGCTGGGTCTTGGATTTGAACGCAACGATTTTACCCGACCTACTGAAGAGTTTAGCGGCGGGTGGCGCATGCGCATTGAATTGGGCAAGTTGTTGCTTAAAAATCCGGATTTAATTTTACTGGATGAGCCTACCAACCACCTCGATATTGAATCGGTGCAATGGCTCGAAAATTTTCTGATAAACAGCGCAAAGGCCGTCATACTGATTTCGCACGACCGGGCGTTTGTGGACAACATTACCACCCGCACCATTGAGGTAACCATGGGGCGCATTTACGATTATAAGGTAAACTATTCAAAGTACCTTGAACTGCGGGCCGAACGGCGTGAGCAGCAGCAAAAAGCATACGACGAACAACAGAAAATGATTGCGGATAATGAGGCTTTTATTGAACGGTTTAAGGGTACATATTCCAAAACCTTGCAGGTGCAATCGCGCGTTAAAATGCTGGAAAAACTGGAACTGGTAGAAGTAGACGAGGTGGACACCTCCCGTTTGCGATTGCGTTTTCCACCTTCGCCCCGGTCAGGAACTTACCCTGTTATTGCTGAAGATATTGCCAAAAGTTACGAGGACCAGCTGATTTTTAAAGATGCCTCTTTTACGATAGAACGGGGCGAAAAAGTGGCCTTTGTAGGGAAAAACGGTGCGGGAAAATCCACCCTTATAAAAGCTATAATGGGCGAGCTGGAACACCAGGGAAGGCTCACCCTTGGCCACAATACCATGGTAGGGTATTTTGCACAAAACGAAGCTTCGCTGCTCGACGAAAACCTAACCGTTTTTCAAACCATTGATGACATTGCCAAAGGCGATATTCGCACCAAAAT
>JAUIMD010000535.1 GCA_030433225.1 Bacteroidia bacterium | reverse complement strand
GTCGGTTTTAATGGTACCACTTATCACAAAGCGCGCATAGGGCATGTTTTGTACAATGTTGCTTCCTTCCGACGAAAGAAAATACTTGCGGTTGGCGGTGTATTCAAAACTCACATTGCCCTCCATTATGTCCGGATCGGAGAGGAAACTGGCCGAACAAGTGCGCACCAACTGCTTCCATTTTTCTTCTTCATCGGTACTGAATTGTACCGCAATGGCAGGCTCGCTGTAGGTGTGGGGTGTTTCCTCCGAAAAATCCGCCACCTCGTCTAGCTCTTCCGGTTTAATTTTATTTTGCTTGGCCAGGTAGTCAGACTTGGCCTGTTTGTAGGCTTTATCGGTTTGGCGCCAGATTTCCTGCTGAATGGCCTCCGGCTTGTTTTCTAACGGAAGCAAAGAAGCAGAATACATGAGGCTTGCCTGGTCTCCTTTTATCATGTGGGTATTGTCGAAGGCCGGACTGCCCACCCGCAGCAGCGTAGTGAGGTAGCGGGTTTTGGCGCCTTCGGCTTGTATAATGTTGCCAAACGATCCGCGCACCGACCAGTTTTGCGATTCATCCACACGGTAAGACAGGTAGTATACTTTGGGCGACAATTGGCTCAGTGCATCCATTTCGCGCGCCAACTCTTCTTCCACAATTACGGAAAGGTCGTCGGACGTTGGGTTGGCAAAAAGTACACTTGCCTGAAACGAAGCCACAAAAAGGGTGAATAAAATGGCAGTTTGTTTTCTCATATGGTGTATAATAATTGCTGAGGTGCAGGTAAAGTACAAGCACAGTTCGACAAAACTAACAAATTTTAGGTTGCACCCTTTTTTTTGCGCATTTTCATTAATATCAATTAATGTTTTTTTTCAATACGTATACGTGGTCACTACAAAGGAATTACTCCCCTTTTTTACCAAGGCATTCCCCTGCATACCGCTACCCCTTACTTACGGGCACCAGCAAAAAAACAGGGGTATGCATGGCGATTTTTGTTCGGGAAAGTGGAATCGATGGGCTCCAGGTTGGAACCGAAAGCGCCAAGACCTGAACCCAATGGGATGAACATGTGAATCGAACGGTGCAAAATCCGATACTTAAGAAAAAAAGTGATTTGGAAGCATGAACATCAACGGCAACCGCATCCATTAAAAAACCTCGAAAGGCACTATGTTCTGGATTATTGTTTAAATTTAAGGCTATGGAAGGGTGATAACCTCCCATATAAAAAGCAAAGCCCATGAAAAAAACAGCCATACATTTATCGGCACTTATACTTGGTTTACTAGTTTTAAATGCCTGCGCCACCCTGCCCGAAGGCGCGGTTGCCGTACGTCCATTCGATAAATCCAGGTATCTTGGCAAGTGGTACGAAATTGCCCGACTGGATTTTAAGTATGAACGCAACCTCAACAACACCACGGCAGAATACTCTTTGAAAGATGACGGCACCATAAAGGTGGACAATAAGGGATACAATACCGTAAAGGAAAAATGGGAACAGGCCATTGGCAAGGCAAAGTTTGTGGAGGATGAGCAAACGGCCATGCTGAAAGTCTCCTTTTTTGGTCCTTTTTATTCGGGGTACAATGTGATTGCCATTGACGAGCGCTATACCTACGCCCTGGTGGCTGGCGAAAGCCTGAAGTATTTGTGGATTCTTTCCCGCGAACCTGAAATTCCGGAGGATGTAAAACAGGAATATTTAAAAATAGCTGAAAAAATTGGCTACCAAACCCAGGACTTGCTGTGGATTACCCACGACAAAACTTCCGAATTGACTACCCCCCGGGGTAAAAATTGAAGGCTGTAAATGCAACCTCCATGCTCTATGCGAATTCCCGTTTTTTAGTGAACATCAAATTCCTTCAAATTTGCTACATTTACAAACCGCCTTTGCATAGTGATTTTTTACACCCAAACGCATGGTGCAAAGGATGCTTCAACTTTAACCTCAAAAGCAAAAAACATGGCTGATACATCCAGTAATTTTATCATCGGGGGAATTTTCTTTTTTATCGTTTGGTTGATTCCCATCATCATTATTATTCGTTCGAACAAGACAACAGGTACCGAAAAGCTGGCCTGGGTATTGGCGGTTATTTTTATCTCATGGTTTGCCTGGATTTTTTATGCCTTGCTCGCCCCGTTAAAGAAAAGCTGACCCTATGTGGCTGGTATGTTGAACCGTTAAACAGCGAACTATAGTTTTTCGTAAAATATGCGACTGTTCCCACGACATTGCTAATTTCATATTTTTGATAGACCAATTCTTATGCACGAACGTAAGGGGTAGAGATATGTAGGAATTGGTGTAATAACCGTTGTAAGCCATTTTGGGAAAAATACTGCAAACATGAAAGTTAAGCAAATAGTATTCGGATTATCATTTATACTATTGTCAAATTTGGTAGTA
>JAUIMD010000534.1 GCA_030433225.1 Bacteroidia bacterium | reverse complement strand
TTCCACCACTACAATACCGTTATCCACCAACATACCCAATGCCATTACCAGCGAAAAGAGTACCATGGTGTTTAAGGTTACCCCTGCCGAACTTAAAATAAGAAACGACAGCAACATGGAAAGCGGAATGGCCGTGCCTACAAACAAGGCATTTCGCAGGCCAAGGAAAAACATCAACACCAAAATAACGAGTAACATACCCAGAATAATGCTGTTTTCGAGTTCGTTTACCAGCTTACGGGTTTGGTCGGAAGTATCGTTAGTAGTGGTAACCAGCAGGTTTGAAGGAAATACCTCGGCTTTGGTTTTTTCAATTACTTCTGCAATTTTTTCTGCGGCTTCCAACTGGTTTTCACCGGCGCGTTTTTTTACATCAAGCATTACCACGGGCAATTTGTACTCCCGGGCATAGCTTGTTTTTTCCTGCTCTTTAAAACTAATGTCGGCAATTTCGCGCAGGTACACCACATCCAGATTTTCCTGCTTAACAATTACGTTGCCAATTTCTTCGGGGGTAACAAATTCTCCAATTACACGCACTGTTCTCCGCAACCTGTCCATTTTCATATCGCCACCTGAAATGGTGACATTTTCTGACTGAATGGCCTGTGCAATGTTGCCAAAGTTCAGCTCCAGCGATTCCATTTTAGGCAGGTCAACGGCAATTTCAATTTCTTTATCCATTACCCCGCGAATTTCCACCTCGTTAATTTCGCTGAGTTTTTCAATTTCATCCTTCAGGTACTCTCCGTAATTTTTGAGCTGATCCATCGAAAAATCACCCGATAGGTTGATGTTCAGGATGGGCATCAGCTCCGAGAAGTTCAGGTCAAAAACGTTGGGATCGGCAGGCAAATCCTGGGGCCAATCGGGACTCGACATGGCTTTGTCCACCTTATCCTTCACCTTTCGCAATGCCTCTTCGGGGGTAATGTCAAAGTCAAACTTAATGTCGATGGTGGAATATCCCTGCACCGAGGTAGATACCATTTCGTCGATACCCGAGATGGAGTTAATTTCCTTCTCCAGCGGCTTGGTCAACAGTTTTTCAATATCCACGGCGGAGTTACCGGGGTAGGCCGTTCCCACATATATTTCGGGAATTACAATTTCGGGAAACGATTCACGCGGCATGCGCAGGTACGACATGAAGCCGATTAACACAATAATGGCGATGATCACATACACCGTCATTTTGTTGTTTACGGCCCAGCTCGACAGTCCGAATCGTTTGTTTATTTTTTTATCCTTAAAAGAGCTCACTATTTCTACTTTTAAATTTGCTATTCAAAAAAAACACTGCTTAGTTGTTTAATACCTGCACCGTTTGCTTGTCTTTTATGCTACGTGCTCCACGGTCAACCAATACATCGTTTGGAGAGATGCCCGATAATACCATGGTTTCGTTTTCGTACGACAAACCAATTTCAATATTCTTTTTATTTACCACGGTAATGCCACTGTTTTTGTCGCTGGTGTAAATAAATTTACTTCCATCCGGCATTTCCTGTATGAGACGCTCCGGAACAATTAAGGCTTCATCTTTTTCAAAGTCTTTAATTTTCACATAGGCCATCAGGTTGGGTTTCACAAAGTTGTCTTTGTTGTCGATGTTTACAGTTATTTTAAACGTGCGGTTATTCGGATTTATAAAATTACCGGTCATATCCACCTTTGCGTTTAGCGTTTTGGAAAAGGCCGGGAAATACACTTCCACCTCGGTGCCTTTTTTCACCTTACCCAGGTAGGCTTCAGAAACATCGGCCTTGATGTATACTTTATCGAGGTTGACCAAACGCAACACCCTTGTTTGTGGTGAGGTCAGTTCTCCAACCTTGGGGAAAATTTCATCAACAATTCCATCAAACGGGGCTTCAATGCGGTTTTTACGCAATTGCGCCTGTAAGGATGCCAGGTTGGTCTCCAACGTTTCCTTCTGGTTTTTAGCTTGCAGGTATTGCATTTCGGAGCCTATTTTCTGTTCCCACAAACGTGCCTGCCGCTCGTAGGTTGTGGTGGCCAGTTCAAGAGACGTTTCCACCTCCTTTATTTGAAGTTCAATCAGTTCGGTATCCAAATCTACCAGCACCTGCCCTTTGCTAACGCGCTGTCCTTCGTCTACCAGAATTTTCCGAATCACCCCACCCGTTTCAGGGTAAAGCTGCACGTTTTTATCGGCTTCAATGTTTCCCTGCACCTCAAAAAAGTGCTGAAACTTATCCACTTTAACAGGGGTAGTGGTAATTAGCAGATAGCGCTTGGTGGTATCCAGCTTTTCCAACCGGGCATTTATTTCGGCCAGTTGGGCTCCCAGCTTTTCGTATTGAGCCAACACCTGGTCTCTCTCTTCCATTAATTTTTCAACCCCCTCCTTTTCGGGGGCACAGGCAAACAAAAGTGCTACA
>JAUIMD010000015.1 GCA_030433225.1 Bacteroidia bacterium | reverse complement strand
CATACCACCATTGCACCACGGCATCTTGCGCACCGGCATAAATGGGGTAGCTTTTTAGTAAGCTGGCAGGTATTTCAATGGAATTTACGATGTGCAAAACTGCAACCCCCAAAAAGGTTGCCAGGTACCACCATACGGAGGCATAAATGTGTTTTACCCTTCGTTTTAAAATGGTGCCAATCATATTAACACCAAAAGCCACCCACACCAGCGCAATAAGAATATCAATGGGCCACTCCAGCTCGGCGTATTCTTTTCCGGTGGTAAAACCCATGAGCAGGGTAACGGCGGCCAAAACAATAATTAATTGCCAGCCCCAAAAGTGGATTTTACTTAACACGTCGCTAAAAAGTCGGGCCTTTAGCACCCGCTGCAACGAGTAATAAATACCTGCATACATCGCATTTCCTATAAAGGCAAAAATTACTGCATTGGTATGCACAGGGCGTACCCGGCCAAATGAGGTGTATTCCAGGTTAAGATTAAATACCGGGAAAGCCAACTGTAAGGCAGCAAGCAATCCAACAATAAGCGCCACAGCACCCCATACAATGGTAGCAATGGTGAAGTTTTTTACCGTGGCATTGTCGTAATTGAATCTTTGAATTTCCATAATGATCTCTATATCCGATTTTCAGTTAATCTTTTTTCGTTTCGTTATCCGGTACCTGTTCCTGTTGAACACCGTCATCGTTTACCTCATCATCGTCAAATAAAATGCGAACGGATGGGGTATAGGTGTCTTCGAACTGACCTGTGCGCACCGACCAAATAAATAAGGCCAGAAATACAAGGGCAGCCAACAGACTGGCTCCTATTAAAAGATACAAGATGTTCATAAAACAGCACTCCAAATATACTATTTATACAAAAGGTGTAAACCTCTTGAAAGTATTCATTTTGAATCTTAATAGCATTTTGTAAGATGCACATATACAGCCGCATAGTGATTTTTATTTATAACGGGTATTAATATAAATTAAGAATATAAACCAAGTTGAGCATGTGAATCGTTATAAATGTTAAAATAATTAACAATATATTTTTAACATTTTCTTGTACGTGCCAGTGTGCTTACAAAAAGACAATATGGTGAACCAACGGCTATTTAAACAGCTCCTGCAATTCTTGCTCGGTTAAGTTTTTAAACGGATTGTTGGTATTAATAAAGGTGTTGGCCAATTCTGTTTTTTGCCCTTGCAGCTTCACTATTTTTTCTTCAATGGAATCGCGGGTAATGTATCGGTACACCATCACTTTTTTGTCCTGCCCAATACGGTGGGCTCTGTTAATGGCCTGCATTTCTGCCTGTGGGTTCCACCACGGATCCAGAATAAATACATAGTCGGCTGCCGTTAGGTTTAATCCTACGCCACCCGCTTTCAGGCTGATTAAAAACACGAGGTTGTTCTCCTCCTCCTGAAACCTTCGAATAACCTCTTCGCGGTTATGGGTGGCTCCGGTTAAAATGCTGTAATTCTGTTTTACCCGCACCAGGTAATGCTCAATGAGGTGGAGGTGTTTGACAAACGAAGAAAACACCAGTACCTTATGTTTTTCGGCCACCAGGTTTTTAATGTTACGAATTATGCGCTCAAACTTACCCGAATCGTGTCGGTAGGTTTTGTTAATGAGTACCGGGTGGTTGGCAATAAGGCGCAGGCGCATTAACCCCTGCAAAGCCATCAGACGTGATTTGTCGATCCCTGAGGTTTCTATGCGCTCTATCAGGTTAGTGCGTATGCCCGATTTTTCTTTTTCGTAAAATTCACGCTGCTGCTCCGACATTTCGCAATACAGCAATTGCTCGGTAAGTGCGGGTAAATCTTTGGCTACTTCGTTTTTAGTGCGGCGTAAAATAAACGGCTGTATAATTTTTTGCAGGCGAGCCTCCCGGGTTTCGTCGTTGTTTTTGGTAATGGGAAGCACAAAATGCTGCTTAAAATAGTTCATGGATCCCAACAATCCCTTATTAATAAAATTGAACTGTGCCCAAAGGTCCTGCAGGCTGTTTTCTATGGGTGTTCCAGTAATTACCAGTCGATGCTCGGCACTCAGTTGGTTTACAGCCTGGTACGCCTTGGAGGCTGGGTTTTTGATGTAGTGGCTTTCGTCCAGAATAATGTAATAAAAACGGTATTTCTGTATGAATTCCAGATCGTTACGCACCAGGCCATAAGAGGTGAGAATTACGTTGTAATGCCGGAAAACTTTACCGATTTCGACCGTGCGGAAACGTTTACTTCCGGTATAGTTGTACACCAGCAATTTGGGGCAGAATTTCCGGATTTCATTTTCCCAGTTATGCAGCAACGATTTGGGCATAACAATGATGGAGGCCGGTAGTTTTTGCACCTGACGTGCCGATGGAAATACCGGTTTTTGGTTGAACAGGTCAAACGAGTCCGACATGTTTCCTTCATCCTCCAGGGTAGTTACGTCATTCCGTTTCCAATCCCAGGTGTCTTCATATATTTTTTGCAGCAGGGTGAGGGTTTGCAAGGTTTTTCCCAACCCCATATCATCGGCAAGGCATCCGCCAAAGTTGTTTTTTCGCAGGTGCATCATCCAGCTGTAGCCTTCTTTTTGGTAGCCCCTCAAATTGGCATTTAAGTAGTTAGGCACCTTAATGTTGGTGTCGGCCTTGTACAAATAAATGTCTTTCAGTATTTCGCGGTCGGCCTTGTGTACATCGCTGTTGCGAAGCAGGTTAAAGTGGATTTTGTCCAGCTTCAGGCTTTCGTCCTGGTCGGTGGCAAATTTGAAAATTTCCTGGTAACGCACAATCCATTCTTCAGGAATTATGGCCGTTTCCCCATTGGGCAGCAGGTATTCGCGGGTGCCACTTAAAATGTGTTTTCGTAATTGGTTTAAGGGAATTTTAAATTCTCCGAAAGTAACAATGCCGTTTAATTCGAACCAGTCGGTTTTGTCCTCCATGGAGGTGGAAAGCTGCACATGGCCCGAAAAGTAACGGGTTTTGTAAAATTCCTGCTTCAGTTCAATGCCGTTGTTTAGCAAAATGGCGTGGTGCACGTTAAGCCAACGCAGCAATACAAGGAGCTGTTGCGAGGGCTCTTTGGGCATTTCGGGCAAGGAAAACTGTGACGTGTTCATCAGTTGCAGTCCACCTTCTGTGAGTGCCGCAACTACCTCTTTTTCCAGGTTGGCATCGCGCTGAAACATTATGAACCGGAAGTTTCCATCGCGATCCTCAAAACTAACATCAGAAGCCGCTTTTCCGGCATACATAAAATAGCGGTTGCCATAGCGGAATTTCAGCGTGAGCACCGGAAATCCATCCAGGTTTTCTTCCAAAAAGAGATAAACGAACACCTGGGGTTTGCGGTTGATAATTTCGAAGCCTTTTACCTCACACAGGTTGTTTTTTATGCAGTTGAGTACAAAGGTTTCAAAGTATTTTTTCTCGGCACTTTTAGGAATAATTACGGCCGACTTTTTGGTGAAGGGCTTTAACTTTTTTGCGTCAATGTCATGAAAGCAAAACAGTTTCTGATCCAGAATTACCCGGCATGGATCGTTAGAGAGCACTATTAAATCCTTATTTAACAGGCTTATTGTGCGTTTTTGATGTTGAATGGTTAAGTAGTACGAAAATTTTTCAGGGGTGCGTTCAAAATTAAACACAGCCTCGGCATCGCGGTCTACCACAGTTAGTAAATCGGCCTCGTACAGGTTGTAATAGTTGGGTTTTCTGCTGTAAATAGGAATGCCCGCCCTGTGCGCAATGTCAATCATTTTGGCAATCTGCTCTTCAATGAAGGGACGCACCTGACTTTCAAATTTTTCGAGCGTTATTTTGGAGTAAAAATCGTTGGCACTTTTTTCGCGGCTAAATATGCGTACCAGGTTATGGTCAGCAAATTTATCAAACAGGCGCAAAATTTCCTTTTCGTCTTCCGATAAATCAAACGTTCCGTTGGTAAGGTGGAAACCGGTAAGCGTTTCTTTTATGGTGATAAAGGCCTGGTTGTTTTTTTCTGAGATGCACGGCGAGCCAATCCATCCAAGATACCTGTGCTGAATAATGGTTAAAATAAATTCCTGTTCCATTAAAGAAACTTTTGGTTTTGTGTTTTACGTTAGGTGTTCCACTTTCTGGTAAGTCACAAAAATAAGCTTTTTATATTGGGGGAAAAGCCCTAAGCCACAATGTTTATTAACACAGCATCAAGAAAACGCGGGCAACCCGAACGGTACAATTCTGCTGAACCTGCCTACAATGCATCCCTTAAAAAGGGCATGCTCATGCACCGGGCGCCTCCGCCGCCGCGTGCCAGCTCCGACCCTTCAAGCGTAATTACACAGTTTCCATACGCATCCAATGCCTTTTCATTTGTAATAAAATCGTTGGCTTTTACTACTTCAAATCCGTTTTTATGCAACTCATCAATGGTGTGTGTGTTGCGGGCATAACCAATTACCTTACCGGGAGCGATGGTAAAAAAGTTGGTTCCGCTATGCCACTGTTCCCGCTCTTGTATCCATCGGTCGGTTTGGCCGCCACAAAAAACCGGATGTACCTGCATGCCGTATTTTTTAAGGGCCGCAAGTATGTGCTCTTCTTTTTTTATGCGCGAAACCTTCCCGTTTTCCACCGAAATAGAAATGGTTTGAAAACGGTTGTGTTCCAATATTAGGGGAGCATATACCATGCATTGGTCGGCACTAAGCATGGTAAAGGCCATATCAAGGTGGATGAATGATTCCGGGCTTTCGGGCAGTTCCTGCACAATGATGCGGAATTTTCCCGGATTACGGGCGGCCAATTCCTGTACAATAAAATCTACCCCATCGGGGGTGGTACGTTTGCCAATGCCAATCAGAATTATCTCGGGAGAGAGCACCAGGATATCGCCACCTTCAAAAGAATTTTTGGCAGAAGCTGAAATTTTCTTGGCCGGGTTAATGATGGGCGTGTTAAAAGCATGCGTAAAAATGAGGTTCATCAGGATGGTTTCCCGCTGCCTTACTTTGGTTGCCATACGCGATACGACTGCATTGTTCCAAATTCCCAGGGAAGCATCGCGCATGAAAAAGAAATTGTGCAGCGGCTGCAAGGCATAGCGCTCATCGCTTAAAAAATTGCTGAGCAGGTTAAGGGGAAGCGGAAATCCTTCAATTAAAACGCGGGCCAGTTCGTTGGCCGGTAAATCGGCAAGGCTATTGCGTAATTCGGGTACATTGTCGTTTTTGCACACCTGCTCCACCAGTTCAATTTTCAGGTTGTCGTCTTCTAAAATGGTAGCCAGCATGTTTTTTACATAATGTACCTGGGTTACTTTTTGAAGCACCTGTTCAAACTGGCGGTACTCTTCGCGCGCCACGGACAAGTTTAAAATGTCGCTGTAAAGGGCGCGTTGGGCGTTGTCGGGCGTCATGTTTTCTACTTCCTGCCCGGGAGGATGCAATATTACTCCACGCAGGGTTCCGATTTCTGAAAATATTTCGAGTTTTAAATTCTTTGGCATGGCAAAAGTTTTATGGCGCAAATGTAAGGCGCTGTTTTGGGATAAAGCCTAAGGAATATCAGACTTGTTGCTACGACGGATGTATTAAAACGTGTAGCGGGCGCTGATTCCTTTAAAAGTGCCGGAATAATAAGGGGTAAGCTGAACGGCTTTTTTGCGGTAGTTGTGTACTACCATTCGGCCAATTACCGTTCCCACAGCGGCACCCACAAACACATCACTGGTCCAGTGGTGTCCTTCCACCACGCGCGAAAGGCTTACCAGAGTGGCCAGGGTGTACGAGGTAATCGGCATCCACAGGTTTTCGTTGTAGATGCCACTTAATACGGTGGCTATGGTAAAGGTGGTGGCGGCGTGCCCCGACCAAAAGGACGAACTGTTGTTTATTCCCATCCATTGTCCGGGGTCGATGGGGTTGGTCTCCAAGGGGGTTTTTCGTCCGGTCATAAAGTTGGCAAAAAGGGTAACGGCTCCGGTAAACAGCAGTGCTTCGGCCGTAAGGATGGATGCATTTTTTAGTTTTTCATCTTTTATAATCCAGCTTGCACCGTACGTACCTGCCAGGGCAACTGCCTGAAAGCGGTAGTCTCCCAGCGGATCCAGAAAATACTTGCTGAAATTGCTGGTGCTGTTGCCCTGTAAAAATGCAGCAGATTCGTACAAGGGTTGATCCATTACATAAATTAACGCTCCCCCTGCCGTTATGCCTGCGGCAATTCCCCAGTCTTTCCACTGCCAGCGAACAGGGGAGGTAACAAGGTATGCTGCATCGTTCAGGCCGTGTTTCCATACGTTCAACGAGTTTGCTTCATCCTTAAACGAAAGCGAATAATTAAACGGAACTACCGGAAATGGTTGAGTGGATGGAGGGGTTAAAACGGAGTCTGCCGGCTCCTGAGCCCATCCCTGTACGGTAAAAATAAGCAGCAGCAAGAGCCCTGTAAATGACTTATGGGCGGTGAACTTCGGTGTATCTGAATGCATTTTCCTGAAAAGTTAGGTGGGATAAAAGGTACAAAAAACGGGGCACATGGAGCCCGTGTTTTTAAACAGGAAGGCAAGAGTTTTGTTCTAAAAAGCAGTTTATGGATGAAACATCATTGGAACATATAAAAGCTTTGCTGGATCAGAAACACGATGCGTTTAACCGACCGGCATTTATACAGGACGATCCGGTTGCTATACCCCACCGTTTTACGGTAAAGGAAGACATAGAAATAAGTGCCTTTTTAACGGCCACCATCGCCTGGGGCAACCGCACCGCCATTTTAAAAAGTGCTACTGCGCTAATGCAGCGTTTGGGTGAAGCGCCTCATGCCTTTGTTATGGATGCGTCGCATGAAGAGATAGAGGCGCTTGGCGATTTTTATTACCGTACGTTTCAGGGGGTTGACCTGGTAAATTTTATATACGGCTTGCGAAACATTTACACCCATTTGGGCGGATTGCATGAGGTGTTTTATCAGTCATGGAAATCAGGGGAGGGGGTGCCGGGTGGCCTCAGCCGCTTGCGAAAATCGTTTTTTACGGAAGGGGCCGAAAAACGTTCTTTCAAGCACCTGGCAAGCATAGACAAAGGGGCTTCGTGTAAACGACTTAACATGTTTTTACGCTGGATGGTGCGAAACGATAAACGGGGGGTGGATTTTGGTTTGTGGAAGAATTTGCCGGCCTCGGGGCTGTACCTGCCTTTGGATGTGCACACCGGAAATGTAGCCCGCAAACTGGGCCTGTTGCAGCGCAAAGCCAACGACTGGAAAGCAGTGGAGGAAGTAACCGGGAACCTGCGCCGCATGGATGCCGCCGACCCAATAAAATATGATTTCGCCTTATTTGGTATGGGCATTGAAAAGTGGTTTTAACCGCGCCAACATTTTTGGTGCTTTGGCCAGATTGTTTACTTTTATTTGTTGAGATTTTTATTTGCTGAAAAACAACTTGCATTTATGCCCGATACAACACCTTCTACTGCAAAATTCGGAACACTACCCGTGTTTCTTACCGCCATTTCCACCATTTTAGGGGCTATATTGTTTCTTCGTTTTGGTTATGCGGTGGGGCATGTTGGGTTTTTAGGTACACTGGGCATTATAATAATTGGACACCTGGTTACCATACCTACGGCAATGGCGGTGGCTGAAATTGCTACTAACCAGCGGGTTATGGGTGGAGGCGCGTATTACATTCTGTCGCGCTCGTTCGGCTTTAATGTAGGGGGAGCCATTGGTATTTCCCTGTACCTCTCGCAAGCCATAAGTGTGGCATTTTACATTATTGCATTTGGCGAGGCATTTGAACCTGCCTTGTTTTGGATTAGCAAATCGGTTGGATTTCAGGTGCCTAAAATGGCCGTTACGCTTTTGCTCACTTCCATTTTATCCATAATTGTACTTACAAAAGGGGCCAATATGGGCATGAAAGCCTTGTATGTTATTGTGGCCATCTTGTTTGTATCGCTGGGCATGTTCTTTTTCGGGCACACGCCTTACGATGCCCCCACCGACTTTGTATACACCCATATTGATTTTCCGGATAGTTTCTTTTTCGTTTTTACCATTATTTTTCCTGCATTTACTGGTTTGGCAGCCGGGTTGGGCTTGTCGGGCGATTTAAAAAATCCTGAAAAATCCATCCCTAACGGTACCATTTGGGCGACCATTGTGGGGCTTTTGGTGTATGTAGGTGCCGCCTGGAAACTGGCCATATCCGCTCCACCCGAAGTGCTGGCTTCCAATCAACTCATTATGCAGGATATTGCGGTTTGGGGGCCCATTATTCCGATAGGCTTAGCTGCGGCGTCTCTGAGTTCCGCCCTGGGCTCTATCATGATTGCACCGCGTACCTTGCAGGCGGTGGGGGTGGATGGAATTTTTCCCAATTCGCTCATAAACCGTTGGCTGGCTAAAGGGCGCAAACACGATAACGAACCCATAAACGGCTCCATCATAACCATTGTGCTCACCTTTATTTTTGTGCTTTCGGGCGATGTGGATTTTGTAGCCCAGATTATTTCGATGTTCTTTATGGTAACCTATGGGGCAATCTGTCTTATTTCGTTTATGGAACATTTTGCAGCGGATCCATCGTACCGGCCCACTTTTAAAAAGAACAAATGGTATTTTTCGTTGGTAGGGGCGGTTCTTTCCTTTTGGCTGATGTTTAAAATGAACACGGCATATGCCCTGCTTTCGGTGCTCATTATGGGGGTGCTGTATTATTACATCAGCGTTAACCGCAAGGAAAAGAAAGGCATCCAAAAACTGTTTAAAGGGGTGTTGTTTCAGGCCGGGCGGCAGTTGCAGGTATTTGCACAACATGCCGATGCCGAGGATGAACAATCCAGTTGGCGCCCTTTCCTGGTTTGTATTTCGGAGAATACGTTTAAGCGCAAGTCTGCTTTTGACCTGGTAAACTGGGTGTCGGCCAAGTACGGGTTTGGCACGTATATCCATTTTATAAAAGGATATTTAAACAGGGAGAACGGTACAAAATCGCGGGAAGTGTTGCAACGGATGATTGAGAGCATAAAGGGCTTACGCTCAAAAGTGTACATCGACACCATAATCAGCCCCTCCTATACGTCGGCCATTGCACAGGTAATTCAGTTGAAAAGTATCTCGGGGCGTAGCAACAATACCATTCTTTTTGAATATACCGAGCAGGAGCCCGAAGCCCTGCAAACCGTTATCGACAATTATAAAATCATAAAATCCAGTGATTTTGATGTATGTATTCTTAATTCCACCTTTAAAGGGTATGGAATGAAACGCCAGATTAATGTATGGATCAGTGCCCGCGACATTGAAAATGCCAACCTGATGATTATGATGGCCTACATCATTTTGGGCCATAAGGATTGGAATAAAGGATTTATAAAAATATTTGCCCTTTACCCAAGAGCCGAACTCAAGGAACAAAAAGAGAACCTGCAAAAAATCATCACTTCGGGCAGGCTGCCCATTTCCACCAAAAACCTGGAAATGATCCCGATTGATGAAGGGGGATCGGCAAAATCCATTATTCTGGAAAACTCAGAGGATGCGGACCTGTCGCTCATTGGGTTTGTGTCGAAGGATTTGGAGAATGGCCCGGCCTTTTTTAACGGGTTTAAAGATGTGAGCAACGTGTTGTTTGTGCATGCTGTTAAAGGAAAAGAAATAGAATAAAAAATGAACACACTAAAATTGAAGTTATTCGTGCCGGTGGCAATGCTTCTGCTGGTTTCATGCGATACATTAATGCACGTGGGAACGCTGGTTACCGAACAACCCCTGACCACTCAGGAGGTGTCGGGCGGCTTAAAAGAGGCCCTGGCCGTGGGCGTCGACAGCGCCGTGGTTCGGCTGAGTAAAGAAGGAGGGTATTACCTGCAGGAACAGGTGAAGATTCATTTGCCACCCGAGGCCGACATGATTGTGGATAACCTGACCCGGATTCCGGGAATGGACAAGGCCATAGAACAAATGGAAATAAAACTGAACCGTGCTGCTGAGGATGCCGCCAAAACTGCTGCCCCTATTTTTGCACAGGCCATACGCGAAATGACGTTTGATGACGCCTGGGAAATACTGCGTGGTAGCGATACTGCGGCAGTGCATTATTTGCGTACCAAAACGTATGCACACTTGTACGATGCATTTAAACCCAAAGTGACGCAGTCGCTCGATAAGCCTTTGGTGGCCAATGTTTCGGCTAACGAATCGTGGGAAACCGTAACCGCACAATGGAATACTTTTGCGGGGTCCTTTGCCGGGCAATTAATGGGCGTAAAAAAGGTAAACGCCCAGCTAGACACCTATGTAACCCAAATGGCCCTGGAAGGCCTGTTTTACAAAGTTGGTGAGCAGGAAAAAGCCATACGTACCGATACGCATGCGCAAGTGAGCAGTTTGTTAAGAAGGGTTTTTGGCGGATCGCAATAAGGCCATTCAGCGAACAGTGTAGTCGGTTTTTCGCACTAACTGGCATCTACCCAAAGTAACTGCCTTCCATCCATTACGGGGTGTACGGTATTGGTGCTAACCGAACTTCCCAATCATCAACCCCGGGGGTATGCATCCATGTTTAACCTATAGTTTGCTATGCAATTTCCACCTAAATTTGTATAAAATTCACATGTATGTTTTTTGAAAAGTGCCTTGTTATATGGATGTTGTTTGTGCCCGTATTTTCGTTTGCACAGGATGTTACAGATGAAGAAATCGGTAAACGCATTGCCGTTTATAAATCCGACATAAGGGGGCCATACAAGGAAATACGCTGGTATTGCCCTGATGGAAGCATCATTCCGCCCAAAGAAAGGTGCCCGGAGCCCGGGGGTGTTCAACGCGCCCGTGCAAAAGATGAGGTGCTTCGACTGGCGGATGCCCGTCATATTTTTTTAGGACAAATACTTGCCGCCACCCCTTTTGATGCCTTTTGGGACACCGCGCACCATGCCTCCCGCTTGAAGCAATACCAGCTCGAAAAATATTTAAAAACCATTGATAACGGTTGGATTTTAAGGAAAGCACAATACTATAGGGGCGCTTACCAAAACGAGGATGAAGAACAATGGGGACTTAGCTTTTACCATTGGCTGCTGGCAGATCAAAACGTGTTGGCAAACCACTTTTTCCTGATTCGTGAGTCGTTAAAAGATGTACCGCATGCCGGCGATAACAATCTGAAACAGCAAATTCGCCTGCTCTCCAAAGAAATTGCCGATGCCTATGAGCCATTCACAGATATCCGCGTGAAAATACACGGACAACCTGATGCTACCGATATAAAACAGGTGAAGGAGTTTAGGGAAAAGCATAAAGCCCTGGTCGCTAGTGAAGTGTTGGCAAAAATGGACGAATTGCTGTTGGCCATGGAAAAGCAGTACCAGCCGTTTCACATCCAATCCATTAACACATACCTGGCGCAATTGCCCGCAGAGGCACCCATTGCAGGAAAACTAAAGGAGTTTCAAAAAAGCTATGCGACTTCCCAAAATATCCTTCATAAAGTAAGGGAGCTTTCCGTTATGCTGTACGCGATACGCACCTCGGTTACTCAGGTGGATCATCCTAGGGCACGGTTGGCACTATTGGATATTTCTATCATTTTGGAAGATGTGCTTTTTAAGGAAATGGCCGGTTTTTCTCCGGGAAACTTACAAGCACAATTTGACGCGCTATACTTTTTGGGACAGGCAAGTGTGGGATGTGGGTATTTGCAGGCGTGGGAGTGGAATGCCTCAATAGCATCCCTGCAAAAGGAGGGACAAAGCGATGTAACTCAAGCGGAATTAGTAAAACGATTCGAAGCGTGCCGTAGCCTGACAGAGTGGGGGGTAGGCATGTTTTCTGCCACGTATGAAGAAACAGTACACTTATTTGCAGGATTTGAACCGCTGGCTCAAGGGTTTGTGGATGAGAAAGTCAGGGCATCTCTGCTGTTGCAGGTAGGCTTATTGGTAGAGCGGCTGGCACAGGATATGGCACGGGTAATGCCCACACGGAATTACCTGATGGAGCTTTCCGGAGCTGCCTCTGCCCGTGGCCTGAACCCCGGGTACACAAAAGGAGAGTTGGTAGTAGTGAGCGGAAACGCTGAAAAAATGCTGTTGGATAAAAACAAAATTTATGTATTTCATAAACCACCTTCCGACCTGAAACCGGTGGCAGGCATTGCAACCGTAAGCGAAGGAAACCCGGTATCTCACATTCAATTATTGGCGCGAAACCTGGGGATCCCCAATGCCGTTATACCCCTGCAAACCCTCGAAGAACTTAAAAAACATTCCGGACAGTCGGTATTTTATGCGGTCTCAACAAAAGGAGTAATCGTAATGAAGCCTGAACAGCAGATGACGGCAGAGGAGCGTGCCCTTTTTGAACGAAAAACGCGCGACGAGAAAAAAATCGCCGTTCCAACCCAAAAAATAAACCTGAACGAAAAAAGTGTGCTGAACATGCGCAAAGTCAATGCAGCATCTTCAGGCATTGTTTGTGGACCCAAAGCTGCCAACCTTGGGCAACTGAAGCAAATATTTCCGGATAACGTGGTGGAAGGCCTCGTTATTCCTTTTGGTATTTTCAGGGAGCACCTCAATCAGCAAATGCCGGGTACTACCGTTTCGTACTGGCAATACCTGAACTCCCTTTATGCCGAGGCTGCCCGCCTGTATCAGCAGGGAGCACCTGAAGCACAGGTGGAACAATACATGCTAAAAGAACTGAAGGTAGTACACCAGGCCATTAAGCAAATCCCGTTAACTGCGGCTTTTGTTGCGGACTTGCGGAACATGTTTCAAACCGTATTTAAAACCGATATGGGTACCATTGCGGTATTTCTGAGAAGCGATACCAACATGGAGGACCTGAAAGAATTTACGGGTGCAGGGTTAAACCTTACCCTTTTTAATGTGGTGCAGGAAGAGCTGATATGGCAGGGCATTCGTGATGTGTGGGCATCGCCGTTTACCGAGCGAAGCTACAAATGGCGCCAGCGTTACCTGACCAACCCCGAAAATGTATTTCCATCCATTCTCATTATC
>JAUIMD010000533.1 GCA_030433225.1 Bacteroidia bacterium | reverse complement strand
CTTTTTTAATGAGGGCCTGCACGTTTTCAATGGCTTCCTGTTTATCTTCTTTATAGGTCACCCCGAACCAAATTTCAGGGGTGTCAATTACTTTAATGGTCGCTTTTTTAGTCTTTATCAGCACATCCAGCACATAGGGAAGATAGAACTCGGCTGTTAGGTTGGTAATGTTCTTCCTTATAAATGCATCAAACTCTTCCCGATAAAAACGAAAGGCCGAAGGGGTAAATCCCATAAAATTCATAGAAACCGGTGTTTTTCTTTGCAGCGGTACCGTGGTATCATCTTTCACATATACAATGGTTCCCGCTTGTTCCAAAATTTTGGTGCGTTCTTCAATTTCCAACAAATGGTGCTGCTCATCCACAATGCATTCAGCCCTCGAAACCGACCCGTGTTTGGATAGGGTGTTTTCAACATGGTAGCCTAAAATGCTGTACGTAGTATCGGTATTGGTCAACGTTGCCAGAAAATCGGCCATGGTTTGGTAGGCTTCTTTACCGTAAAAGTCGTCGGCATTAATTACCGCAAAAGGCTCGTTTACACAGTTTTCGGCCACCATAACGGCATGTGCGGTTCCCCACGGCTTGGTTCTGCCCTCCGGCACTTCTAACCCTTCCGGTAGGTTGTCTAACTCCTGAAAAGCATATTCAACTTTAATTCGTCCGGTAAATTTGCTGCCAATGTGTTGTTTAAAGTCTTTTTCGATGGATTTTCGAATGACAAACACCACTTTTCCGAAGCCTGCACGTACGGCGTCGTACACCGAGTAGTCGATAATTGCTTCACCATTTGGGCCTATTTCATCCAATTGTTTTAATCCTCCATATCGGCTGCCCATACCGGCTGCCAGTACTACTAATGTTGGTTTCATGCTATACTTGTAATTGGTTTGCAAATTGGGTGGAAATGTAATTGTCGTAGCTCATGCATACTTCTGTAGAAAAACGAATGGCCGTTTCAATTAGTTTTTTCCATGTTGATTGTGATAAATGTTGCGTGTCGCTGTACGTAACTCCATTGGAAATGAGGGCATAAATAAACCCTGCGTTGAAATTGTCCCCGGCACCAATTGTGCTCAGCGGTTCTATTGCTGTTGTGGGTACGTGCCCGCTATACGTTGCACAGTAATAATCCACCCCGTTTTTATTGCGGGTAATAATAACATTGTTGCTGCCGGTAAGCTGTTGTACCTGTTGCAATTGGGTGGTTCCAAAAATGTTTTGAAAATCCTCGTCCGATCCCCGAAGAAAGGTGGCAAAGGCCATGTTTTCCAAAAGTGCCGCTTTTAATTCATCCAGTTCTTTTAAATGTGAAGCCCTGAAATTGGGATCGTAATAAATAATGGCTTTTTGCGCCCTGGCTTTGTTCAACAAATCGAGCAATATGTGCCGAATGCCCGGGTTAATGGCATAAAAGGAGCCAAAAAGTACAATGTCATCCTCATTAATTTCGGGCAGCTCGGTATGTGGATTCTGGTTCAGGTAATCCTTGTAAAACTCATAATTGGCATCGTTCCGGTCGTTTAAAAAAGCCAGTGAAAGGGCTGTTTTGCATGCCTTATGCCGGTTTACATATTGGATGTTAATGTTATTTTGGTGCAAAAAGTCCACAATAATATCGCCTACCTTATCGTAACCAATGTCACTGATAAAAAGGGAAGGGGTTTGGGTGCGTCCCAGCGAAACAAGCGCATTAAAGGTAGACCCCCCGGGTTTGGCGGCAACGGGTTGTTCATTTTTAAAAATAATGTCCAGCACCGTTTCTCCAATACCTATAACCTTGCGTGGATGTTTTTTCATTGCGGTGTTCAGCTCCTTGATTTTTGCCCCAGGTATCCGCCATGGTGGCGCATGGAATAGCCTTGTTTCGTAAACCCGATTTTTTCCATCATAAGCACCACTAAAATATCGCCAATTACCGTCATACAGGTGATGGAGGTAGTTGGGGAGAGCCCCAGCGGGCACACCTCGTCCGGGTTTCCGGTGAGCAGGGTCACTTGTGCTCCTTCTTTTAAAGGCCCTTCGGGATTACCGCTAATGAGTATGTATGGAATTTCGGGAATTAAATCGCGGGCCAGGGTAATCAGTTCCAGTATTTCCCGTGTTTTTCCTGAATTGGAAACAACCAGCAGGACGTCGTTTTTTTGCAATACACCAAGGTCACCGTGCTGTGCCTCCCCCGGGTGTAAAAAAACAGCAGGGGTACCCGTTGAACTAAAAGTGGTGGCAATGTTATGGGCAATTTGCCCGGCTTTACCTAAACCACTGGTAATAACTTTTCCTCCCTTTGTGTGGATATGTGCATGGATAAGCTCTATGGCCGCATCGTATCCGTTGTTTTTCGGAATACTGCGAATGGCCTGTGTTTCGTGTTCTATAATTTTTTGAACACGATCAGTAAGAAATGTCATTTACCTA
>JAUIMD010000532.1 GCA_030433225.1 Bacteroidia bacterium | reverse complement strand
CCGGCAAACGTTTATGTTTCGTCCGGGCATGATTATTCCGGTAAAAGGGGTGATTCCCAGCAGCAAAATTTACAGGGTACTCATCACCAATATGGCGTGGCTGATCCGTTTTATAAAACGTATGGCGCCACAATCGGTGGTTAATTCTGCTCAAATTGGGCAGGCCATGCTACAGGCCACTTGGGGTGGATACTTCCGCAGCATCGTACACCCGGCCGATATTCTGGAACTATCCCATACCCTGGAAGAAACCCATGGGTCTTCGGGATCGTAATTCTTTTCAAATAATGGCCTGAAAATGCCCCTGCTACTGCTTCAGGAAGCGGTGTACTGCGAATACCTGATGGTCGGCATTGCGTACTTTTAGCAGGTATACACCATTCGTTAGGCCGGTAACATCTATGTTTTTTGTGGAACTGGTTCGCAGCATTCGGCCTTGAAGATCCATTACCTGTACGGCAGAAATTTCCTGTTCTGTTTCCACATAAAGTACATTGCTAACCGGATTTGGATACACCAACACCCTGCTTTTAAATGAAGTTTCGTGCACCGGGGTTGCATTGCCGGCATTTTTAAGGTATACATCGCGCACATTAAGCGCCAGCACCATTTTATTTTTATGTGGAAGAATCTGCATGGCCTGCATGGACCCTGCCGGGTCGGTAAGTAAGCCCAGGGTATCGTAAGCAAGATTTTCGATGCCGCTGCTTGTGCTTAACACATCCGGGGTGGATTGTGCACTGTTGTTTTCCAATGCCACGTACACATCTGTTCCGGAGGCATAAAGGGCAGTTACCTCCTGTTGTCCTCCTTGTGCATTGGTGGTAATAAGGTGCGCTAATGGTGCCGCAGTCCATGTAAATCCATCATCGTCGGAATAATAAATTCCATAGGCGGAGCCATCGCTTTTCCCTCCTGCCAGGTACAACCTTCCTGTTATGGCATTGGCTTCGAGGAGGTGGCCTATGAAAAATTCCGGCAGGTTGGTGGATCTGGCCTCCCAGGTTTGTCCAAAATCGCCGGATACATACAACAGGTTGGCTCCTGAGTTATCGTGGGCAAACAAGCTACCGTTGACAAAACAAATAGGGTCCACTCCACCGTTCAGTGACGTTGCCGGATCAATGTGCTGCCACGTCTCCCCACTGGCTTCGCGCGTCCAATAGCCGGAAGCCCCCAGATTAACCACCACCTTTCCATCCATAATTTGAATGCCTACCGGTGGCACTATTCCATTAAAAAATTTGGGAAGTCCGGCAGTATCCACCTCAAAAACAGCCCCATTGTCATCCGACCGGTACAGCATGCCATAACCCAGCCCAACCGTCGTCATATATAATTGCGAACCGGCACTCACCAAACGTTGCGGGATTTCATTCACCCCGCTTATGGCTTGCTTTGTCCATGATTTTTCATCGGCATTGAGCAGGTACAAATCGGCACTAAATCCGTTAAATACGATGCTGTATAAATTCTGGTTGTGACTGGCAACTCCGGTTACCGCCAAGTAGTTAAATCCGGTAAGGTTGGTTTCCATCCATTGCCCCCTGGCACAGAGGGTAAAAGCCAATAGGAACATGGCTACGCATATCTTTTTCATGATTCAAAAAGCTTATAAGGTTACTCTATATAAACCCAGGGTGAGGTTTATATGTTCGCGTACTGTGCTTGCCCCTTATTCTATTTATCGCTGAACCTTAGCTCTTTGAACGGGTGAGGATAGCAAAAGCAGGCTAACAGACTAAATGTAAATCGCCAACCAGGCAGATCTTACCTGTTGGTATCTCTCAATACAATTCAACCTCTTTTTTACTGCATGAAATGAGAATACTGTAAAATCAACCTCAGCCCCTACATTTAATCCATTATATTTCGCGCCAAACGAGTGCGCAGCATCTGAAAGAATCATGATTCTTCCTAACTCTTTTTGATTTTCAGATTGTGGATTGAATTTTTCTTTTATTTCTGGTTTATTAATTATTGCTTTTAATTCATCATACTGAATTGGTAATCCGCCAACATCAACGGGAATAATAGCTTTCGTTTTTGAAGTAATGTGTTTCTCTATTTTAGAAATATCAATTCCAAAATCAGAAGTAACATCAACCATAATTACTTTTGCTCCCCTATGAACAACAATATTAGCTGAAGCACAATAGGTGTAGACGGGTACTATCACCTCGTCTCCTTTTTTTATACCAAACCAATACAGTAATAATTCTGCACCAGCAGTCCAAGAATTAACTGCAAGGACATTTGAAACGTTACAGTAGTTGGCTATCTTTTTTTCGAATAATTTAGTTTTAGGTCCAGTTGTAATCCAACCAGATCGTAAAGCGTCAGCAACTTCATTAACTATTTTATCATCAATTCTTGGTGGTGAAAAGGGAATCATTTGTATTTAGATTTTAAAATTATATTTATTAA